>JACPDV010000440.1 GCA_016183835.1 Armatimonadota bacterium | reverse complement strand
GCGGGGAATGTGGCGACGTTCAACGGTCCGACTGGCGGGGCGGTGGACGCGGCGGGGAACCTGCTGGTGCCGGACACGAGCAGCCATAGGGTGCGGGAGGTGAGCCCGAGCAGCGGGTTCTTCCCGCTGGGGATCGCCACGGGCGCGGCGCCGGCGGAGCCGGTGCAGTTGGCCAACGCCGACGGGGTGGTGCCCGTCAGCCTGCTGCCCTACATCGAGTACGATGGCGAGCTCCCGGCGGTGCAGACCGGTGCGGCCCAGAAGTGGTCGTTCATCGTGCCCAGCGGGGTGACGGCGTTCGAGTTCAGCGTGACGGTGGAGGCCAAAACGAGCGTCCTCGCGCCGCCCACTTCGGTGTCCAATCCTGGTCCGACCGGCGCGGGGTCGCCGAACGTGGTGGTCCGCACCTACGCGGGAGTCGCGACGATCGGTTTCGTCGATGGCCCTGCGGCCACCGCTCAGTTCGGCGACATCACGCTGGGGCTGGCCCTGGACCAGGCAGGCAATCTGTTCCTCGCGGATGCGTGGAACAATGCCATCCGCCGCATCAGCGCCGACGGGGTCGTGAGCACCGTCGCAGGCGTGCTGAGGGCCGGGACCAGCTCCGGCTCCACTGACGGGCCCGGCAACCTGGCGCGCTTCAGTTTGGACACTAGCGGTCTTGCGGCCAGCGGGGACGGCCGCACGCTGTATGTGGCCGACACGACCAACCAGACGATCCGGCGCTGCGCGCTGACCGCCGGCGGTGACCCGGCCAATCCGGCCGCTTGGACGGTCAGCACCATCGCCGGCGCCGTGGGGGTCGCCGGCGACGCGGCCGGGGACGGAGTCGCCGCCCGGTTCAGGGACCCCTTGGGCCTGGCGCTCGACCCGTCCGGCATCCTGTTCGTCGCGGAGTACAGCGGCCATCGGGTCCGCCGGCTGCAATTCACCGGGGGTGACCCGGCCGTGGCGGCCAACTGGCAGGTGCGTCTGCTCGCGGGGTCGGCGACGGCGGCATTCGGCAACACCGACGCCACCGGATCCGCAGCCACGTTCTCCGCCCCCATCGGCCTTGCCATCGATCGTGCCGGCAGCCTCTACGTGGTTGACAATGGCAGCCACCGCGTCCGGAAGATCGACCCCAACGGCGCGGTCACGACCCTGGCGGGCGGGGTCTCCGGCGACGTCCCCGCCCCGGGCTACGCCGACGGCCCCGGCGCCACGGCGAGGTTCTACTTTCCCTATGGTGTGGCGGTGGACTCGGCCGGTTTCGTCTACGTCTGCGATCGAACCAACGCCCGGCTGCGGCGGGTCTCGCCGAGCGGGGTGGTCAGCACGGTGGCGGGCGACGGTGTGAACGCGGTATTGGACGGCCCCGGCGACACGGCCCAGCTCGGCATTGTCCAGGGCGTGGTGGTGGACCCGGCGGGGAACGTGTACGCCACGACGGGTGGCCGGGTGCGGCTGATCCAGCGGATCATCAGCGGGAACTGAGCGGGGCGGGAGCGGCGGAGGACGCCTCGCCGGACCGCCGAATCCGCCCGCCATGCGCATCGTGCTGCTCGCTCTGCTCACCACCGCGACCGCCGCCCCGGCCTTCGACGTCGGCAGCCCGCCCGCCGGCGAGCGCTGGTTCCACGTCGCCGGCGCCGACCCGCGCGCCGCCGACACCAACGACGGCTCCGCCGAGCACCCCTGGAAGACCATCGCCCGGGCCACCGAGGCGCTGCAGCCGGGCGACACCGTGTGGCTCCACGGCGGCGTCTATCGCGAGACGGTCAAGGTGGAGAAGTCGGGCACGGCGGAGCATCGCATCGCCTACCGCGCCGTGCCGGGCGAGCGGGTCGTCGTGAAGGGAGCGGACGAGCTGCGCGGCTGGAGCCATGCGCCCCAGAGCCCCGTCTGGGAGACCACCTGGACCTGCCCGTGGGCTTACCCCAGCCTGATCGCCTGCGACGAGCAGCCGCTCCTCCCGCTCTGGGTGCCCGCCGGCACCGAGGAGATGAAGCCCCCCAAGGCCTACTGCCAGTACTTCGTCGGCTTCGGCCGCGGCCGGGAGGCGATGTTCCCCGGCAGCTTCTGGTACGACGAGCCGAACAAGCGGTTGTTGGTCTGGCTGAAAGGCGACGCCGACCCGAACCAGCACCTGATGGAGGGGGCGGTGCGCGCCGCCTGGGGCTCGAGCGGGAGCTGGCTCCGGGTCGAGGGGATCCACTTCATGTACGCCCCGCTGGTGGTGCCGGTAGGCGGGATCGTGTTCGTCATGGCCGGCCCGGGCGGCGGGATGGCCGCGGCCGACGGCTGCATTGTGCGCGACTGCGAGGTGTCGCTCGGCGCCTTCGAGGGCATGTACGTCCGCGGCGGCGAGAGTGCCACCACTCTCGTCGAGAACTGCTGGGTCCACCACAACGGGAACGGGATCGGCGGGTTCGAGGGCAAAGGGCTGCCGGACAACGACGCCTGGCTGGTCGTGCGCCGCTGCCGCCTGACCGACAGCAACCTGTTCAACTGGAACCCCAATTGGCACTGCGGCGGGAAGCACATGGGCCGCCGGACGCTGTTCGACCAGTGCGAGTTCGCCCGCAACTACCGGGCGCCGGGCTGCTGGTTCGACATTCACACCCGCGACTGCATCGTCAACCGCTGCTACGCCCACCACAACGGCACCTTCGGGCTCTACTACGAGATTGGCGAGACAGGCGCGTTCATCAACAACACCATCGAGGGCGCGCCCAACTGCGCCGCGATCGCGCTGTTCGGCTCCTCGCGCACGCTGGTCGCGCAGAATCTGGTGGTGGCCAGTGAGCGCGGGATCCTGGTCGGCGGCGAGGGCAAGGTCGATGGCAAGGCGGACCGCATCACCTGCCACAACGGGGTCTACAACAACGTGCTCGTGGGCACCTCGTACCCGCTGCTCCGCGTCACGCCCGACAGCGACCTGGCCGTGGGCAACGCCAGCGACTACAACATGGTGTGGCAGACGAAACCGCCGGCGGCGCCGGGCGGGCCGTTCGAGAGCATCGACCGCGGGCCGGCGGGACTGAGCCTGGAGACCTGGGAGAAGGAGCGCCGGCTCGACCGGCACAGCATCGTCGAAGACCCGCTGCTGATCCGCTCGCCGGTCGGCCGGCCGCTGGGGTATGCCGAGGGGACGCTGGTGCGGAGTGTCGGGCAGAACCTGTCGGAGGAGTTCCTGAGCGGGTTCTTCGCGGCCAAGCCCCAGCCGGAGATCCAGTCGGAGACGGGCTCCTCGTCGGTGAAAGACCCGCAGCCGCCCAGCGCCGCGTTCGTGGCCAAGGTGGCGGAGCTGGTGTACGCGGCGCGGAACCGGGAGCAGATCGGCCCGCTGCCGCTGCCGGCAGCGGCGGCGCCGGTGCCGATCGCGGTGGCGAACGGCGGGTTCGAGGCGGCGCAGCTCGCGCTCAACGCGGTCGCTGGCGACGTGCCGGGCTGGGTCGAGCACGAGGACGGCCCGGCCGGCGCGCGCGTGTGGCACGCCAACGGCACGGGGCTGTGGAACTGGTACCCTCCCTCGGGCGACAACGTGCTGGTCCTCGACGGTCCGGCCGCGGTGTCGGTGGAGCAGGCCCTGGCCGCGCGGGCCGAGCCGGGTGCGCGCTACGAGGTGTCGGTCTGGGCGGGGCAGCGCATCGACCAGGAGAAGCAGCCTTGGCCGCGGGTGACCCTGACGCTCCGGGCGGGCGACAAGACACTGGGAGAGGTGGTGCTCCCGGAGCCGCTGATCGCGCCGCATCACGGGGTGTACGTGGAGATGGTCCTGTCGGTGCACGCGCCGGAGGCGGCGCGCGGGCTGCCGCTGCGGATCTCGATCCGGCGCGAGCCCGGCGGTGGGGCGCAGGTGGCGATCGATGAGGTAACGGTCGCCAAGGCGCCGGAGTAGCCTACGGCACGCCGAGGTCCTCCAGGAGCGCCGGCAGCGGGTCCTCGCCCGCGCCGGTGGCGTTGAAGTTGAGGTACTGCTCCGCGCGCACGCCGTTCAGGTCGTAGGCCTTGAAGCAGCGGGCCATGCCCTTCAGCGCCGCCTCCACCGCCGCCTTGCCACGCGTGCTCGCGCGCTGGAGCGCGAACTTCGCCGTGGCCACCGCCTCCGCGTAGCGGCCGCTGTAGAGATAGATGTTGAGCTGCGCGTCGAGGTCGGCGCCGGCGGTCTTCTGCATCGCCTCGAGGTCGGCGAACTCGAGGGTCTTGATGGGCTTGAGCGGGCTGGTAACGGTGGGGTCCTTGTGCGAGCGGCCCATTTGCAGCGCGGCGCCCGGCCCGCTGCCCGCGGCGAGCGCGTCGGCACAGGCGCTCACAGCCTCCTGGATCGCCTTGTCGTCGTAGGCGCAGAGCACGTAGAACAACTTCGCTGCGCCAAGGGTGCGCTGCGGCTTGGGGTCCTGCGCGTCGAGCTTCTGCGCCACGGAGACGAGCCCGCTGAGGAACCACTTGTCGCTGAGCATCCAGGGCGAGCGTTCGACGGCCTCCTTGGCGGCGGCGAGCGCCTGGTCGGGGTGATTGGCCGCCAGCTTGGCGTGCATGCGGAGGAGGAGCAGGTTGAACTGCAGGTAGTAAGTGCCGTCGAGCTTGTCGCCGAGGAGCCGGGTCGCCTCGTCGAGGATGGCTTCGGCCTTGCCCGGGTCCTTGTGGCCGAACATGGCGTCGCGCGCCAGCCCGGCGGCGCCGAGGGCGTAGTAGTCAGGGGAAGTGGTGAACTCCTTGACGGCGCGCTGATAGACGACGAGCCGCTTGGCCGGGTCGGTCAGCTCGCGGGAGAGGATGGCCTCGACGGCGACGGCGCAGTTGCGGGAGTAGGGCATGACGGCGGGGAACTGCTGGAGGTAGCCTTCGGCGAGGGCGATGGCCTGCTCGAACTGCCCCTGTTCCCGCGCCTGCTTGATCTGGTCGCGCACGGGCAGGAAGGCGGCCTTCGGGTCGTCCTGAGCCACGGCAAGCGAGAGACAGCCGAGCATGACAACGATACCACACCGCATGATCCACCCCACGTTCCGGCGTTCCCCGCGCGGTAGGCGAGCGCGATGCGACCGCGGGAGATGGTGTAGCACATGGTGGGGCGGGGGTCAAGTTGGGCGAGGGCGGCGCCGCGCGACCGCAACGCATCGCTGGTAGGGGCGGGGTCCCCCCGCCCGTCCGCGCTGCGGCGACCATCAGGTGGACGGCGGCCAGTCCGGGTGCAGCCGGTGCTCGCGACGAGACCTCGCCTCCTGCGCGTCGCGCTCGGGCCGCTCACGCTCCCAGCGCTCCGTGGCTTCTCTCCGTTCGGCCTGATGGGTGGCCAGGTACTTTGCCAGGTCCGCCTCACCGCGCCGCAGGGTCACGCCCGCGTGGAAGTGGTCCGCGCAGTCGTAGTACCGCAGCGTTACTCCTGGCGGCCACTCGACGGCGAAGTCGCCGGGTCTGAGGGGCTCGCCCGGCTGCCAGGGACCGTAGCGTACGGTCTCGTCGTGCGTCCGCCGCCACGCGGAGCTCAACCCGACCCGGCGAAGCGCTGCCAGGACCCATCCTGGAGCCCAGCCGAAGCCCCCGAGTGCCGGGTCATGTGCATCGGCCTTCCAACCCCACCGCGAGACTGAGCGCGGGAGCCAGTGACCGTCGATTCGCACCACACGAGGAACCGACAATCGCAGGACCGCGGGTTCCGCACCCACTCCGCAGTCCGCGCCTTCGTAGAACTCGCGAGCGCACGAACGCCGCACCAGCCAACCGTGCGCCGGGTCAAGCCAGGCGTCCCTGTGCGAAACGCGCGCCGCCCAGCGGACCCGGATCCGCCGCCTTCCCCAGACGTACTGCCATCCGACGCGGACCGCATCGTGCAGGGACTTGGCATCCAGCACGCCAGGTGGGACCGGCGCCAGGCGGCCATACCCGGCAGGGTCGGCCCACAAGGGCGGTGCACTGAGGGCGCCACTGGGCGACATCGTCAGTGTGGCCCCCACGCAGGGAATGGGACTCCGCCGCTGATCCGGCCCAAGCGCGGTCGACAAGCTCCGCAAGCACACTCCGTCGAATGTCTGGAACAGATGATCGGGTCGCGGTTCGCTCGCCGGATTCTCGGACACGCCGCGCCCGTCCAGAGCCACCCGGAAACGCTTTCCGTCCACGTGGTAGGTGCCGTGCGCCTCGTAGACCTCAGGCGGCTCACGTCGGCTTCTAGCAGATCCCCAGTACCGACGCCGCACCTCGACGCGATAGCACGCCGGCCGCGCCGCCTCGGCCTCGATTGCGCCGACCACCTGGTCGATGCGCCACTGAAGCTGCCAGGCGGGGTACCAGTGCGGCTGGTGTAGCCAGACGACCAGCAGCACGGCCAGCGCGAGTGCCGCCCGCCTCCACCGTCGGCTACTCCCGGATGATCGCCACACCCACATCGACATTCTGCCCCCCCACCGTCTGGTGACAGTGCACCGCGATCACGTTACCCCCCGCCTTCAACCGCCCCACCGCCTCCGGCGGCAAGACGTGGTCCTCGTACTGGTTGTGATACCCGCGCAGCGCCAACACCCGCTCGCCGTTCAGGTACACCTCGCAGTCCTCGTCGTGGTTGACCCGCAGGATCACCGCGTCCAGCCCCGCCGGCGCCTTGCCCAGCTCGAAGCCCCGCCGCAGCCAGATGTCGCCCGTCTGCCAGGCCGTTCCGATCAGGGCGCCCGGCGTGCCCTGCGCGCCGAAGCTGCTCTTCCCCTCGCGCCAGCCCGCGTCGTCGAACTCCGGCCGCTCCCAGCCGGCCGGCGGCTGCGCCGTGGTGTAGCGCCACGTCGCCCCGCCGTCCTCCGCCGTGGGCACCAGCTTCTCGCGGCGCGAGCCCAGCTCGTCGGTCGTCACCGGCTCGGCCGACGTCCAGCCCGCCGGCACCGGCAGCGCCGCGGCTTCCAGCAGGATCGTCGGCGGCAGCACGTAGCGCCCCATCCGCTCGCCGTAGATCGACAGCCCCGCCGCGTCCGTCGCGTCGTCGGGCACGCGCAGCGTCAGCGCCACCGTCTCGCCCTTCGACAGCTTCTCCGCCAGGGCCGGCTGCGCCGCCAGGTCGAGCGTCAGGCTGACCCGCTCGCCGAAGCTGCCATGGTCGCGATAGGCCACGTGCGACAAGACTCCGCGCGCGTCGGCCCAATCGTCGGCCAGGGCGGCCGTGCCGATGGGCACCCGGTCCAGTTCGGCGCTGAGCGTGCTCGGCGTGGCGCGGCCCTGCTTGGTCTGCGGGTAGTCCTGCGGGCTGCGCCGGGCCGGCCAGTCGAGCTTGGCGTCGCCGCCGCGGGCGCCGGCCTCGAGGAGCAGCGCCAGGCGGTCGAATCGGGTCCCGCGGAGCGGCTCGGGCAGGCGTAGGTGCCAGGTGAAGCTCGGCTTGCCGGGCGCGGCGAGCTTGTCGCCGTCGAGGGTCGCCAGGAGGCCGGGCGCATCGGGCGCGTGCGCGGCTGCGATCGCGCCGGGCCGGAAGCGCAGCGCCACCCGGCGGGCGTCGAGCGCGGCGGCGGCGGGCAGGCGGTCGGCGCCGAGGTGGACGACGTTGACGTAGTTGGCGGCGACCTTCCTTCCGCCGTGGTGCAGCTCGAAGCCGACGGCGCCGATGGCCAGATTCGCCGGCAGCGGGACCGTGAGCGGCGGCTGGTGCGTCACCGCCGCGGGCGACCAGGTGGCGTCGACGGTGCCTTCGGCGCCCTGCACCGGCTGGCCGAGCGTGTCCCAGCCGACCACGCGCCAGCGGAGCGTGGGCACCGCGTCCAACGCCGAGTAATGACTGATGAACGGGTCGAAAACCACCGTCTGTCCCCAATTGATGGTCGGCGGGCCGGTGGTGCCGACGAAGTCTGCGCCTTGCAGGTCGGCCACCGTCATGCCGGGGACGAAGGCGTCGTAGCCGAAGACCTTGGGCGTGCGGTCGTAGCAGACCAGGCCGTTGTGCTCCCACTCGATGTCGCAGTGCTCGGTGTAGATGTAGCCCTGGCACTTGCCCTCGGCGCGGAGAAGCGTGGTCAGGTACTTGAAGCACCACGACACGTCACGGTCGCCGCCGCCCGCCGAGACGCCGCCGTACTCGCTGTTCATCAGCGGCGCCGTGTCCTGCTGCCAGCCGGGGCAGTAGTTGAAGCCGCTGCGCGGCGCGACCTGGTCGATCACCCCGCGGATGTGGTCGCGCGCCGCCTCGTAGTTGTCGATGTAGAAGTGCCAACTGTTCAGGTCGCTCACCACGTGGTCGTAGTTGCAGGCCGAGTTGTCCTCGACCAGGCGGGTCGGGTCGAGCTGCTTGGTCAGGTGGTACATCGCCGCCACCCAGGCCTGGTTGGCCGGCTCCTCCCTGAGCCGGCCGAGGCCCCAGGTCTCGTTGAAGTCGCACCAGGCGATGATGCTCGGGTGCGCGCGATCGCGGTGAACGGCCTCGCGGAGGGTCTGCTCCCAGGCGTCGCGCCCGCGCGGCGTGTAGCCCCAGGTGTTCGGCATGTCGCACATCAGCAACACGCCCAGGTGGTCGGCCCAGTAGAGGAAGCGCGGGTCGACGACCTTGATGTGCAGCCGGAGGTAGTTCCAGCCCACCTCCTTGGCGATCTCCAGGTCGCGGCGGATCTCCCGGTCGGTGCCGAACGTGTAGATCCCTTCGGGGTTGAACACCTGGTGCAGGGCGCCGCGGAGGTAGACCGGCTTGCCGTTGAGCAGGATCGACTCGTGGTCCTGCCCGTTGGCCACACCGCGGCCGATGGTGCGCAGGCCGAAGTAGCTGTAGACCCCGTCCTTCAGGCCGTCGCGCTCCACCACCAGGGCGTATGTGTGGAGTTGCGGATCCTCGGGCGTCCAGAGCTTGCCACCCGGGACTGGAAGCGTGAGCCGCACCTCGTTCGCCCCGGCCACCAGCTCCACCTCCTGGCTGACGGGCTTGAGGTGCTCCGGCTCAGGCTGGACGGACACGCGTGCGCGGCCGGGGCTCGGGGCGACGATCGTGGCGGTGATGTGCGCCGCCGGCGCGGCGAGGTCGCAGTCCACCGCCAGCGCCTCAACGTAGGTGGGCGCAACCCGCTCGAGCCACACTGGCTGCCAGATGCCGCTGGTGGTGGTGTACCAGTGGACCTGCTTGCCGGTCGGCAGATCCGGGTCGGTCTCGTCGAGGACGCGGACGACGAGGGTGTTGTCAACGGCGGCGAGTGCGTCGGTGACGTCGAGGCGGAACGGCGTGTACCCGCCCTCGTGCCCGCCCACCTCGCGGCCGTTGACCCACACCCGGCAGGCCCAGTCCACGGCGCCGAAGCACAGGTGAACGCGGTAGCCCCGCTCGTGCTCGGGCGTGCGGAACGTGCGGCGGTACCAGGCGACCCCGCGGTAGCCGGTCTCGGCGGCACCGCTCAGCCGGCTCTCCCAGGGGTAGGGCACGGTGATGGTGCGGTCGAAGCCCGCGGCCCCAGGGGACTGCAGCCCGCGCACATGACCGTCGCCGGCGGGGTCGAAACAGAAGTCCCAGGCGCCGTGGAGCACCTGGGTGAAGCCGGTCCGTTCGAGGTCGGGCCGCGGCGGCTCGGGGCGCGGCTCGGAGGCGAGGGGACCGAACAGGGCGAGCAACGGCGGGAGCATGGCGGGGTCCTTCCGGGCGGCGGGCGGGCTACAGCGCCGCGCGAACCGTCCTGTCGAACATGTGGCGGCCGTCGGGCATGTGGCAGGTGGCGCAGGTGGCGTTCGGCGGCGCGGTGACGCCTTTGTCCGCCACGTGCTTGTCGAGGCTGCCCAGGGCGGCCTTGTGACACCGCATGCAGGTGTCGGTGATGGGCTTGCGGAGCTGCCGCGGGTTGTCGGTGTCGCCGTGCGAGTCGTGGCAGGTGGTGCAGACCACGCCCTCCGCCCAGTGCTTCGGGCTGCGGATCAGGTCGGAGTACTCCTGGTTCATGCCGGCCTTGTCGGGCTGCCCGTCGGTGAAGCAGGCGGCCAGGTCGTCGGTGGGCAGGCTGCCCACGGGGAAGGCGTGCTGGCCGGTCTTCTCACGGCCCCGGCTGTGGCAGCGGCCGCACACCTGCGCCTGCTCCTTGGGCTCCAGGTCGGCCGGGTCGAGCGAGGTGTCCTTGTTGACCACCATGTGCTTGCCGGCGGGCCCGTGGCACATCTCGCAGCCGACGCCGAGCTCCTTCCACTTCTTCGTTTCGGGGTCGTAGCTGGTGACGTGGCAGCCGACGCACTCGGTGGCGCCGTCCACCGCCTCCAGCGGGATCCACTTCTTGTCCGCCACCACCCACTCGCCGGGCAGGACCTTCAGATCGCGCGTCAGGTAGGCCTGCGCATGGCGGCCGCGGCCGAGCACGTAGCGGGCCTCCTCGCGCGCGAACGGGGCGCCCGCGAAGTCGGCGACGATGGTCTTGTCGTTGGCGCGCTGCATGGCCAGGGCGTGGGCGCTCTGCTTGTGGGCGGTCAGGATCTCGGGGTAGTCCTTCTGATGGCAGGCGCCGCAGGCCGCGCTGCCGACGTAGTCGGAGCCGGTGAAGTCGATCTTGGCGTACGCCACGGCTAGAACGAAGAGGACCGCCAACGCACCTCTGAAGCCTCGACGCATGGTCACCTCCTACCAGGCCACGGCCCGCCCGCCAAGCCCATGTGGGCCGGGCGCCCTCGCCCGGCTCCGACGCGGCCGACCGGCGTGGGCGCCGGTCCCACAGGCCAGTCGCCAAGCCCATGTGGGCCGGGCGCCCTCGCCCGGCTCCGACGCGTTCGGTTTCTCAAGCCACCCCCAGCGCCTCCTCCGGCCGCTCGAGGAGGCCCTCGCCGAACCGCCTGCCGGGCTGCAGCACCTTCCCCGGGTTGAGGATCTCCTCGGGGTCCAGCACCGCCTTCAGGGTGCGCATCATGGCCAGCGTCGGGTCGTTGTACTGTCGGGCCAGGAAGGGCATCTTGACGGTCCCGGTGCCGTGCTCGCCGGTGATGGTGCCGCCCAGCCGGAGCGCGCCGTCGAAGATGTCGCCGAAGGCGTGCTCCACCCGCGCCAGCTCGTCGGCGTCGCGCTCGTCCACCAGGAAGGTCGGGTGCAGGTTGCCGTCGCCCGCGTGGCCGAAGGTGCCGATCTGGAGCTGGTACTTCCGCGCGCACTCCTCGATCACGTCGATCATCTCGGGCACGTTGCTGCGCGGGACGGTGGCGTCCTCGAGAATGGTGGTGGGCCGCATCCGCGCCAGGGCGGTGAACGCCACCCGCCGCGCGGCAGCCATGCGGACGGCCTCGGCGTCGTCCGCCGCCAGCGCGAACTCCGCCGCCTGGTGGTCTCTGCAGACCTGCATCACCTTCTCGGCCTCCTCATCCACCACCACCGGGTGCCCGTCCACCTCGATCAGCAGCAGCGCGCCGTAGTCCAGCTTCAGCCCCAGGTGGGCGTAGTCTTCCACGCAGCGCATGGTGACGTTGTCGAGGAACTCGAGCGTGGCCGGGATGACGTGCGCGGCGATGATCCCCGACACCGCCTCCGCCGCCGCGCGCATCGAGTGGAAGTAGGCCACCATCGTCTTCCTCGCCTGCGGCTTGGGGATCAGCTTGAGAAGGATCCGGGTGAAGATGCCGAGGGTGCCCTCGCTGCCGATGAAGACGTGCTTGAGATCGTAGCCGGCGGCGTCCTTGACGCACTTGTTGCCGGACCAGATCACCTCGCCGTTGGGGAGCACCACCTCGAGGCCGAGCACGTAGTCCTTGGTCACGCCGTACTTGAGCCCGCGGAGCCCGCCGGAGTTCTCGGCCACGTTGCCGCCGAGGGTGCAGATCTTGCTGCTCCCGGGGTCGGGTGGGTAGAACAGGCCGCGCGCCTCCACCTCGGTGTGCAGCGTCTGGGTGATGACCCCCGGCTCCACCATCGCGGTGAGGTTGGCTTCGTCCAGTTCGATGATCCGGTTGAGCCGGGTGAGGTTGAGCACCACGGCGTCTTCGACGGGCACGCTGCCGCCGCTCAGCCCGCTTCCCGACCCGCGCGGGATGACCTTGAACTGGTGCTGGTGGGCGAGCTGGAGGATGGGCGGGATCTGCTCGGCGGAGTCGATCACGACCACGGCCCGGGGCGGGTGGAAGAGGAGCGGCGTGCCGTCGTAGGCATGGACGTGCAGGTCCAGGTCGTCGGTGAGCACCCGCTCGGCGGGCGCGATCCGCCGCAGGGCCTGGATCACCTCGGGTCGCCACGTCTCGCTCATGCCGGTTCCTCTGCCCATCTATTGGACCGCGGCCGGGCGGCACCTTCCGCCGGCGACGTGCCGATGGGTCGCGTCCGCTCAGAACTGCTCCTGCCCAAGCAATGGCGGCTGGCACGCTGTCCGTCCGTCAGCCCGGCATCGCCGCGCGTCGGCGCCCCGGCCCGACTTCCTCATCGGGCCGACGCGAGCCGGCGGCGCGCGTGTAAACGTGACCCGGCGATGCGGAGGTAGCCTCACCATGCGCAAGTTACACTTCGTCCTGCTGACCCTCCTGGCGGCCCGGTCGGCGCTGCCCCAGGCGAACCTTGCCGATCTTGACTCTGTGACGGCGTTCGCCACGGGCAACTGGCAGGAGTGCCTCGACCAGACCGCCCGGCTGCTCGGCCCCAACGGGGAGCATCTCAACAGTCCGCGCCGGTCGGCTGCGCTCGCGCGGGCCGCAGTGTGCTGCGCCATGCTGGGGGAGGACCACCCGGCGGTGAAGGCCCTGCGCGAGGCCCTCACGGCCGGCGACGTATACGCGGCCGTGCTGGTGGATCGTCTGGCCCCGATCCTCGGCGGGCGCTGGGACCAGTTGGACAAGCTGCTCGACGCGGCGAACCACCGCTACGACGACTGGCCGCCGCTGCGGCGGTCGCTCGGGCAGGCCGTCGACCGGCTCGGCGAAGTGCAGGGCGAGTTGGCGGAGCGCGCCGGCACCGCGGCCCGCACCATGCGCGAGGCGCTGCTGTATCTTGATGCGTTGGCCGCGGGCTACCTGTGGTCGCCCGACTACGGACCGTCATGGTCGGAGCTGGCCGAGGTGGCCCACGCCCCAGCCGAGCAGCGTGAGCGCGCGCTGGCGATCCTGCGCCGCGCCCTCCTACTCTGGCGCGAAGGTCGGTCGTCCAGGCGGTTGACCGTCGACATTGAGCGCGAGCTGATCTCGAGGGTGAGCAGCGATGCCCCGGACGCCGAGACGCTGCAGCTCGGGCTGGAGTTGCTCGACGACCGGGACGCGTTCAGCCGCGGGATGGAGCAGGCCGCTCGCCGCGGCTGGCTCCAGGTCGGCGACTACGCCCTGCGCCGGCTGGTCGCCCGATTCGCGGACGACCCGGCGCTGTTCAGCGCGGCCAGCTTCGCCCGGGGGTCGTGGCGGTTCCCGCGGACGTACACCGTCGGTGCGCGTGAGCTGCTCCGTGAGCTGGTGCGCGAGGCGCCTTATCCCGCGCGCAGGGAGATTCGGCGCATCCTGATGGCGACGTACTGCTTGCCGGGCGACGGGAAGGGCCAGGAGCTGTTGGCCGTCGAACTGGACCGCTGCACCGCGGAGGCGGAGCGGGCACCGCAGGACTGCGACGCCCTGTTGGCCTTGGCCGACGCCACGCTGTGCGAGGCGGCGCGGCGTTGGGAAAACTGTACCTCTGGGCCGGAGGCCGTCGAGGACTACGCTCGCGCCGCCGGCGTCTACGCGAAGGTGCTGGCCCAGGCGCGCGAGCCGGGCGTGGTGCTCGCCGCCTGGACCGGCTTGGCCGAGGCGGACCCGGCGCAGGGCTGGGCCCATCGCGACGCCCTGGCGCCGTGCCTGGAGGTAACGGCATTGCGGCGGTGGGCGCTGTTGGTGCTCACCGCGTGCGGCCTGGGCCAGGCCGACTGGCGGGGAGTCCGCGAGTACAGCGACGCCCTGAGCCAGGTCGAGCCCGTCGGCAACGGCAAGCTCGCCGCCGCGGCCGTGCGTGCGCTCTGCGGTGACGAGGCCGGAGCCGATGCCCTCTACCGCCAGATAGCGGACCCTCTTCCGTACATCGGCGACCTGCTGAGCCCGCGGCCGACGTATCTTCTGTATCCGTGGGACGTGCCGAGCGTGTTGGAGGAGCAGGCCCGCCGGGTCCTCACCAGCGGTGAGCGCATCCAAGCGCTGGCTGGCTTCGTGCTGCAGCGGCTCACCCGGGCCGCGGCCGAGGCGCCTGACGCCGAACGCCTCGGCCTCATCTACTCCTGGGGACGGAACGACGACGGGTCGAGCCCGGCCGTCGCGGCCCTGCACCAGCGGCTCACGGACACCTCCATCGACTGGCTCCGCCGCCGCCCCGACCTGCCGGAAGGCCCCGTGCAGTTGCTGTGGTCGTACGCTTTCGCGTCTGGGGAGCAGCTGCCGCAGCTCTCCATCGCCGAGACCCATCGGCTGGTGCTGGCCTGCCTCGACCTGGCCCGCGAACGCGCCCTGCCCGGGGAGCGCGTCCACCCAGCCCTCTGCCGCTACTCTCCGGGCTGCGAGCCCACGCCCGAGGGCTGCGAACAGCGCGCCGAACTTGTCCTCGAAGCCCGGTCCCACTACCCTTGACCTCCGGCCCGAGCCGCCGAGAGGTCTCCGGATGAGCCAGCTCGCCTACTCTCGCACCGTCCCCGTGCGCCACCGCGTGG
>JACPDV010000439.1 GCA_016183835.1 Armatimonadota bacterium | reverse complement strand
GCGCGCGTCGATGAAAAGTACCTGGCCGCGGCGGTCGCGGAGGCCCTCACCCCGTCCCTCTCCCGGCGGGAGAGGGGGGCGGAGACGGACAGCGCGGTCCCGCGAGGTGCCGCCATCGTGCAGTCAGAGACGGCCAGCAGGACGATCGTCTCGCCGGCCCGCCTCGGCGCGGAGTACGAGGCCGCCCTCGCCGCCGACCCCGCCGCGCGCCGGGCGCTCGGCGCCTGGTACACCCCGCCGGAGGCCGTCCGCATCCTCGTCGACGCGTCGTTGGCCCTCTGCCTGGACGCCGCGGAGCGGGCCGGCGGCGGGTGGGCGCCGTTCCTGGCCCTCCGCGTGCTCGATCCGGCCATGGGCGCCGGGGCGTTCCTCCTGGCCGCGGGCGAGGCCATCGCCGCGCGGATGCTTGCCGGCGAGGCCCGTCCCGAGCGCGTCGCCGCCGCCCGGCGCGCTGTGGCCGAAGCCTGCCTGTTCGGCGTGGACACGGATCCGCAGGCGGTCCAGGTGGCGCGGTGCGGTCTGCGCGAGGCGTTCGGCGCCGCACCGGAAGCGCACCTGCGCTGTGCCGACAGCCTGCGCCTGGAGCCGGCCGAGTGGCCGGCGGGCGGCTTCCACGCCGTGGTGGGCAATCCGCCCTACCTGAGCGTGAAGCGCGGCCACTTGGCCGCCGCCGCGGTGGAGCTGAGGGCTCGCTACCGGCTCGCCGCGGGTCAGTGGGACGCCTACATGCTGTTCGTCGAGCTCGGCCTGGCGCTGCTCAAGTCCGGTGGGAGGCTGGGCTACGTGCTGCCGCGGCCGGCGCTGGTGAACGACCACGCCGAGCCGCTCCGCCGGCACATCCATGGGCAGGGCGGGCTGGTCAGCGTGGTCGACCTGGGTAGGCTCTTCGCCGCGGCCGACGTGGAGACCGTGGCGGTCGTGGTGGCGAAGGGTGCCGCGCCAACGAGCGTGGCGGTGGGCGCCCTGGAGGGCGGCGCCGTGGCCGAGCGGGCGACCGTGCCCACCGACTGGCTCCGCCGCCGGCCGCGACAGCGCCTCCCGCTGGGCCTCTCCGAGCCCGGCCTGATCAGGCTGGAGACGATGGACGCGGCGCCGACCCGGCTGGGCGACGTGGCGACCGTGGTCCGCGGGCTCGAGATCGGCAAGCGCCACCGGGCGGTAGTGGGTCACCCGCGGCCCGGCGCGGTGCCGCTCCTGCGCGGCGCCGACGTGAGTGCGTGGCAGGCCCGTCCGGCGGCGTGGCTGCGGCCCGACTCGCTGGAGCGCGGCGAAGTGAAGGACCCCGCGCTGTTCGCGCCGCGGCCGAAGCTGCTGGTCCGGCGCGTGGCGGCGCGGCCGGTGGCGGCGTGGGACGACTCGGGCGCGTGGGTGCTCAACACGCTCTACGTGGTGCGCCCGCGCGCCGGCGAAGTGGACTCGGCATGGCTGGCGGCTGTGCTGAACTCGGCCGCGGCGGCGTGGTGGATGGAGCAGACGTTCGGGGTGGGCGAGCGGCTCTTTCCCTATCTGCGGCAACACCAGCTCGAGGCGCTGCCGCTGCCGGAGCCGGACCGCCGGCTGGCCGAGCTGGCGCGGCGGATGGCCGCCGGGCCGAACGCCGGCACCGCGG
This sequence comes from Armatimonadota bacterium, assembly GCA_016183835.1. GTDB lineage: Bacteria > Armatimonadota > UBA10988 > UBA10988 > UBA10988 > JACPDV01. The sequence continues at coordinate 3,374 of JACPDV010000439.1, read as the reverse complement.
CGGAGATCGACGCGCGGGTGGCGGCGGCGTACGGCCTGCCGGCGCCCGCCTAACCCTCGGCCGGCTCGTCCGCTTCGCCCTCGTCCGCTTCGGTGGCCGCCTCGGCCTGCTCCTCCGCCGGCTCGTCCGCTTCGCCCTCGGCGGGCTCCGGCTCGGGGCGTGGGATGAGATCGAGCTTGTCGATCACCGAGTAGTCCGGTCCGCGCGGGCGCAGCACGCTGCGCATCAGGACGATGCTGTCGACCACGAACCGCCCGATCTCCTCGGTCGGCCCGACGTGCGGCAGGAGCGGCCCGGCCTCGCGCGGCTCACGGAACCGGGCGATGGTCAGGTGGGCCTGGAAGGCCTTGTTCTCGGGCTCGAAGCCGAGACCGTCGAGGCCCTCGTCGAGGCTGCGGGCGATGGCACGGAGCTGCTCCTTGCCGTCCTTGATGCCGACCCAGAAGGCCCGGGCACGATCGGGATGGGGGAACATGCCCAGGTCCTGCAGGCTGACGTCGAAGGCGTCGTGACGGCCCGCCAGCTCGCCGGCCAGGTCGATCACGGCGGGGACCAGGTCGTCCTCGACCTCGCCCAGGAATTTGAGCGTCACGTGCCACAACGAGGGGTGGACCCAGCGCCCCTGCGGCGTCAGTTCCTTCAGCGGTTCGCGGATCGCCTCCACCGCCTCACGAACGGGCCGGGGAGGCACCACCGCCAGAAAAGCTCTCACCGTATCGACCCCGCTAACCGCCGGCAGGCCAACTCCAGGGCCGCCAGCGCAGTCCGTTCCTTGACCATCGCCCGGTCACCGCGGAAGCGGGCCTCCATGGCCGCGGTCTCTCCCGCGCGATGGTCGCACACCGCAATGTAGACCAACCCCACCGGCTTGCCCGGTGTTCCACCGTCCGGCCCGGCGATCCCCGTGGCGGCGAGCGCCAGGTCGGCTCCAAGCCGCTCGGCCGCGCCCTCGGCCATCGCCCGGGCACAGGCCTCGCTCACGGCGCCGTGCTCCGTCAACAGCTCGTCCGGCACGCCCAGCAGCGCGCGCTTCAACTCGTTGCTGTAGGCTACCACACCTCCGCGGTAATAGGCAGAACTCCCTGCCACCGATGTGATGCGATCCCCGATCTGGCCGCCCGTGCAGCTCTCGGCCGTGGCGATGGTCAGCCCGCGCTCCCGCAGCAGGCGGCCGAGGATCTGCTCGTAGCCCTCGTCGTCCACGCCGAACACGTACTGCCCGACCCGCTCGCGGATCACCGCCTCGACCGGCGCGATCAGCGCCTCGGCGGCGTGCACGTCCGCGGCGCGGGCGGTCACCCGCACCTCCACCTCGCCGGTCTTGACGTAGGTTGCCACCGTGGGGTTCCGGCCATGGACCAAGAGGTCGTCCAACTGGGTGGCCAGATCGCTCTCGCCGATGCCGCGGGTCCGCAGGACGCGAGGGAACAGGCCGGTGTCCAGCCCGTAGCGCCGGCGCAGATCCGGCAGCACGGATTCCTCGGTCATCCGCAGCATTTCGCTCGGCACGCCCGGCATGGCATAGAGCGTCTTGCCGTCGCGGCTGGCGAGGATCCCGGGCGCGGTGCCGGTGGGGTTGGGGATCGCCTCGGCGCCGGCGGGGATCTCGGCCTGCTTGTAGGCGGCCTCAGTGGGCGTCCGCCCGAAGCCGCGGTAGCGCTCGTCGATGCGCGCCACCAAGTCGGCCCGGCGCTCGAGCTCGACGCCGAGGGCGCGGGCGACAGCGCCGCGCGTGGCGTCGTCCGGCGTCGGCCCGATGCCGCCGGTGACGAGCACCGCGTCGGCCCGCGCCAGCGCCTGCCGGATGGTCTCCGCGCAGCGCTCCAGGTTGTCGCCCACCGTGCTGTGGTGGAACACGTCCACCCCGAACACCGACAGCCGCCGCGCCAGGTAGGCCGCGTTGGTGTCGACGATGTTGCCCAGCAGGAGCTCTGTGCCGACCGACACGATTTCCGCCCGCATGGTCCTGGTTCTGTTCCCTTCGCCGAGCGGAGAGGATTGGACGGCCCGCGCCGCTCACCTCCTCCGGCACCCCTCGGCTGTCAGCTTGGAGCATGCACGCCGACTCGCCGCACAATGTAGCTGCTAAGCCTTGTCGCACCGGTGGCACCGGCTTATCATACGCGGTGGAGGGAACGAGGGCACGACGATGCTAGGGGCGGAGCGGAGCCGGTTCAGCGGCGTGGCGGTGGTCGTGGTCGACGAGCAGGCCCAGCCGGTCCTGTTCGCCGATGCGGCCGACGAAGGCTATGCCGCCGACGGCGCGCGGCTCGAGCTCGATCGCCGGCGCCGCACCGTGGCCGCCGGCGCGCCCTACGGCCTCCTCGTCTCCCCTGACCGGATGCGCTTCTTCAACGGCTCGGGCCCCGAGCCCGTGGCCGAGGTCCCCACGCAAGACATCCTCGGCGTCTACAGCCGCACCGCAGATCTGCAGCACGCCGCGCCGCGCTACCTGGTCTGCCTGGTGGAAGCCTGGCTGAGCGACGCCGCCTGGGGCTGGCGCGGGCAGCCGGTCCCCGGCAGCGAGCTGCTCGAGCGGCTCGGCCTGGGCGCCAAGCTGCGCGACGGCACCGCCCACGTGGCCCCCGACGACCGCGGCGGGCTGCGGCCCTAGCGCTACCGTGCCGCGGCGTGGCGGAACATCGCCCGCACCCCCAGCGGCCGCAGAGCGAGCCAGACCAGCGCGCACACTGCCACGCACACCGCCGCGGCGACAAAGTCCGCCGACCGCAGCACCACGGTCTGCAGCAGGTCACTGTGGATCGCTCCGCCTGGCCCGATCAACGTCTGGTACGTGAACGGCCGGACGATGGCGTCGCCGACCACCCCGTTGAGGGCGAGCACTCCGGCGCACAGCAGGCCGGCGGTGATCATCGCCACCAAGCGTGTCGGCGCCACCATGCTCGCCAGGACCCCCGCCACCGCCGCGGCCAGCGCGATCACCCACAGCCCGGTCCATTGGCTCGTCGCCATGCCCAGCATCCAGCACGCCACCGTCAGCACCACCAGCGGCGGGAGCGTTTGGTAGAGCACCACCCGCAGCTTCAGCGCGACGATGTGCCGGGCGCCCAGCGGCGTGAGCAGCAGGTGCGGGAGGGTCCGCTCTTCCTTCTCCTGCACCACGATGTTGGCCCCGCTCGAGAGCGCCCGCATCACCACCGCGGCGGAGGTGATCAAGAACCCGAAGTAGACCAGGTAGAGCCTCGTGTTCTCGCGCTGCCCGTCTGCCAGCCACATCCAGTACCACACCAGCAGGCCGCCCACCGCCGTCTGCAGCCAGAAGTTCGGCCCCACCTCGAAGCGCTGGAACCACCACGGGTAGCGCGCCATGTCGTGGGCCAGCAGCGGGTCCACGCCGCGCGCCAACAGCCGCG
>JACPDV010000438.1 GCA_016183835.1 Armatimonadota bacterium | reverse complement strand
ATCGAGCGCTGGCGGAGCGGCAAGTGGCGGCGCACCGGCATGCTCTGGTGGAACCTGCGGGACGGCTGGCCCATCATCTCCGATGCCATCGTGGACTACTACAACCGCAAGAAGCTGGCCTACGCCTACGTGCGACGGCTGCAGGCCGACGTGGCGGCGATGCTGGGCGAGCCCGAGGACGGCACCCAGACGGTGTGGGTGGCCAACGACACACGCTCGCCCGCCGCCGGCACCGTCGTCGTGCGCGACGCCGACACGGCCGAGCCGCTGTTCGACTCCGTGGTGCACGTGCCGGCCAACGAATCGATGGCGGTGGGCTGCGTCTCGTTGGCGACGGCGCCGTCGCTGCGGCTGCTGGAGTGGCGCGGCGAGGGCGGCGTCGCGGCGAACCACTACCTCGCCGGGCCGCGGCCGTTCAAGCTGGCCGACTACGCGCGCTGGATGCTGAAGATGGGGCTGGACGACACGCTGGCGGCGGTGCGCTACGCCGCGGAGCTGGCTTGACACCGACTCACCGCTGCGTTACGCTCAGCCCGCACCACAACCCTGTCCGGCGGATCGACGCATGGCCTCCGTCAACGTTGCCGAGCTTGCGCTGCCTGCCCCCACTCGGCTGGCGTTGGAGCGCTTCACGGCCGCGGTGGCGGAGGCGCTCGGCGACGGGCTCGAAGCCGTGGTGCTCTACGGCAGCGCGCTCACCGGAGCCTGGCAGGCGGGCCGGTCCGACCTCAACGTGCTACTCGTGCTCGACCGTGTGGACACCGAACGGCTCCAGGCGGTGGCGCGGGCCGCCAGCGCCGTGAAGCGGGCGCCGCTCAGTCCCGTGGTGGTCGCCCGGTCCGACCTCAAGGCTGCGGCCCGCACCAGCCCGGCGGTGCTCTACGATCTTCAGGAGCGGCATGCGCTGCTCCACGGCGCGAGTCCGCTGGACGGCTTGAGCCTCAACCTGCCCGACCTGGCGGCGCAGGTCCACACCGGGCTGCGCGACCTGCTGCTCCGCCTCCGCACCGCCTACCTGCGCTGCGGCCACCGGCTGCGCGCCACCGAGACGCTCCTCGTCGACAGCTTCGGTGGGTTCCTCCACCTGCTGCGCGGGCTGCTCCGCGTCGTGCAGCGCGAGCTGCCGGCCGAGCCGGTCGGGCTGATCGGCGAGGCGGCGCGCAGCTTCGGGCTCGAGCTGCGGCCACTGCAGAACCTCTACGCCCTCCGCTTCGGCGGCGAGCGCCTGCGTGCCGAGCACGCCGCCGCGCTGTTCGACGCCTACCTCCGCGCGGTGGAGACGGCCGCGGGCATCGCCGCCGGGCTGGCGGCGCCGCCCAAGCCGCGCCCGCGCAAGCGCGCCGAGTCGGCCGCCGCCAGCCTCGATGAGGTGGCCGCCAAGCTCCCGCCGCCGCCCAACGCCCCGGAGGCCCCGCCGGGCCAGACAGTGCCGGACGCCGCGGTCGCGCCGGAGCCCGCGGGCGAGGGCGGGGCGGAGCCATGACTCGTGCGCGCCGGGCGTTGGCCGTCGTGCTGGTGGCCACCGCCGCGGCCGCCGAGCCGCCTCCCACCGGCGCCCGCACCGGACTCAACGATCCGAGTCACTTCCTCGACGCCGGTTGGAGCAAGGCCATCGGCGGCAAGTGCGACGACCTCCACGCCAAGGTGGGTCTCGACCTGGCGGTGGTGATCGAGCGCCAGGCGCAGGCGGCGAACGGCAGCACCGGCGCGCAGACGTGGCTGGCGGCGTGGGAGCGGGCGGGCAGCGCCGGCGCCGCGGACCAGGTGCCGCGGCGCGTGGTGGTGCACATCGATCTGGCCCGCCACGTGGCCTCGGTGGCGGTGAACCCCGTGCTCGACCAGGTGCTCCCGCCGGACAAGCGGAAGGAGCTGGTGACGACCGCGCTGCAGCCCGCGCTGGAGGCGCGGTCCACCGAGCGGCTCGCCTCCGCGCTGGTGGATGCGGCACGGCGCATCGGCACCGCCGCCGGGATGCCACCCGACTCGCCGGCGCACGAGCCGCCGCCGCCGGCGTCCACCGTGGGGGCGCGGCCGGCCCGCTCGCCGCTGAACCTGCTCTGGTTCGTGCTGCTGCCCACGCTGATCTTCGGCGTGGTCTTCGCCCGGCGCGAAGGCCCGCGCGCGCTGTGGATGGTGCCCTGCACCGCGCTCCTGTACGGCGGGACGTACCTGGTCGCCTGCTTCCAGCCACAGTGGTTCATGGGGCTGGGCGCTGCGGCGGTGGCGCCGGTGGTGATGTGGCTCACCCTCCCGCCGGCCCGGGCGGCGATGTCGCCGGCCTGGCGCGGCCCGGCTCCCGGGTTTGTGGCGCGGCGCGGCGGAGCCTTCGGGCTGGGCGGCTGGTGAGCCGGAGGAGCACAGCCGGATGGTGACGATCAGAGGCGGCGTGCCCCTGCGAGGCGGAGAGCCGGCTGTCCTGGTGGCGCGCTGGTGGGACCCGCCCGAGAGCCAGGACGACGCCCGGCCGGTGGCGCGCCGGCTGGCGGCGCAGGGCTGGGAGGCGGTCTACGTCGCTGCGACCGACGAGCTGGTGTGTGATGCTGCGCGGCGCGCGGGGCTGGCCGTGGTGGTGGAGGGCTCGGACGAGACCCCGTTCGCCGTGGCGGCCACGGTGGAAGAGGCCTGGGCGGCGTTCTTCGGCGGTGCGCGGGTGGTGGCCGGTCCGGAGGAGGCCGTGGTCGGGCTGCGGGCCTACCTCGGCCTGGCCGAGTCGCCCGCGGCGTGGTCAACAGCGGTGGGCGAGGGCCAGTGGCTGGTGCGGACCGGCGCAGGCGAGCTGGGCGCCTGGACGGCGGGCGGCGGCGACCTGCGGCTGGCGATCCCGCCCGCGGAGCCGCCGCTCACACTGTGCTGGGTGGAGCCCGCCACCGGCGCGGTCCTCGCGGTCGTCACGCCGGAGGCGGATACCGGCCACACGTTGCGCCGATCAGGCACGCTCGCGCTCTACCTGGGGAGCCCGGACCGGATCCCCGGCGAGGCCGAGTGGATCAGCCTCCCGGAGGAGTAACGGTGGTCGAAGTCTCGGGCGCTCCGTCGCGGCGGCGCCTCCGGCGGAGGAGGGGCACCACTCCCAGGGCCAGCAGGCAGAGTGTGGCGGGCTCGGGCACCGGCGCGGTGCCGTGGGTGAGCACGCCGTCGTTGCCGCACTCCATGGCCCAGCCGATCTCCCACACGTCGCCGGGGTGCAGACCCAGGTCGTCGAGGCTGACCGAGGCGTAGATCTCGTAGTCCCAATCGTGGCCGCTGACCGAGCTGTAGCTCACCGGGCCCTGGTAGCCCACGGCGGAGCCGTAGTTGGCGATGTAGGTGTACAGGTTGTTGCCGTGCCCGGCCGGGTCGTTGCCGCCGTCGTAGGGGGACCCGCCGAGGCCGGCGTAGGCGTAGCTCTCGTTGGTCCCGGTGGAGAAGGTGGCGTTCTGGTAGAGCCAGCCCTCGCTCACCGCCGGCCACGGGTGATGGGAAGTCTCCCACGGGTCGATGGTCTTGGCGCCGCTGTGGCCGGTCACGCCCAGGCCGTACTTCGTGCCGTTGCCGCCGGCCACGGTGCCGCCCACGTTGATGTAGAGGTCGCCTGGTCCGAAGTGGGTGTAGCCGTAGCTGTCGTTGCCGCTCAGCCCGGCTTCGGGGAAGCTGGTCCGCACGCCGATGTCGAGGCGGTTGTTCTCGAACCGGTAGCCGATGCCGTAGATCTCGTAGCTGCTGGGACCGGTGGCGTCGTTGTCGGGGTCGCCGACCCAGGTGTACGGGCCGGCCAGGGCAGCCGTGGCAGCGACGAGGCCGACCACCAGGGCCCACCTGCTCCCGCAGGGTTGCTTCATCACGTTCGTCTCCTCGGGTTGGCGGTAAAGCAAGTCTTGCTGTCCCATCGGCATCACCCATGCAACCCTCGTGCCAACTCCGCAGTTTTCAGTTCGCACGGCCGACGGGCGTTGACTCACCGGGGTGCGCCACGTACCATCCGGGGGCTTCAGGAGGCCGGAATGTCGCAGCCCGTGGAGGTCACGCTCGCCATGATGCGCGAGTCCCTGTACACCGCCGTGGTGTGCGACGCGCTGGATTCGCTGGGTCACCGCCACCAGTCGCCGCGGCAGCCGCTGCTCGCGCTGACCGGTATGACGAAGCTGGTGGGCCGGGCCAAGACCACCCTCTGGGCCGACATGTACCACCCCGATCCCAAGCCGTACGAGCTGGAGCTGCGCGCGCTGGACAGTTGCCGGCCCGACGAGGTGCTCGTCGCCGCCGCGGGCGGCTCGATGCGCTCGGGCATCTGGGGCGAGCTGCTGTCCACCGCCGCGGGCAACCGCGGCGCCGCCGGCGCGGTGGTGGACGGCGCCGTGCGCGACGTGGCCGCCATGTCCCGCATGGGCTTCGCCGTCTTCGCGCGCGGCACCTCGCCCTACGACAGCAAGGACCGCCAACGGGTGATCGACTACGACGTGAGCGTGGCGATCGACGGCGTGGCTATCCACCCGGGCGACCTGGTTTTCGCCGACCAGGACGGCGTGGTAGTGGTGCCGCAAGAGGTGGAGGACGAGACGCTGCGCCGCGCCTGGGTCAAGGTGCACGACGAGAACCGCGTGCGCGACGCCATCCGCGGCGGGATGGGCGCGGTGGCGGCGTTCGAGCGCTTCGGCGTGCTGTGATCAGCGGCGGCCGCGCTTGTAGTGCTCGTACTCCAGGGCGGCCAAGATCCCCGGCACGCCGAAGACCTCGCCCCAGGCCTCGAGCAGGCGGTGGAACTGCCGGACCTGCTGCACCGGATCGTGCTCGATCCGCAGCATGGCGCGCTCGGCGACCTCGACCTCGGGCATGCAGGCCAGGAAGGCTTCCGCGCGGCACTGCACCTGCCCGTGATGCTCCAGCGCCCGCAGCCGCTGGTGCATCTCGCGGGCGAAGTGGGTCACCACGGCGGCGCCGTTGGCGGCGTCGCCGATCCAGTCGGCAACCGGCTGGTAGGGCGCGGTTGGGTGGGCGGTGGCGCCTGGCGGGGTGTGGGCGTGGGCCGCGGGCTCGGCGGTCGCGTGGCCGCGCTGCCGCAGCTCCCCCGCCGCCTGCTGGCGCGCCAGGTAGTGCTGGTAATCCGCCTGGGTCGTGCCGTCGATGGTGACCAGCTTCAGCGGGCGGGTGGCCACCGAGCGGAGCACCCTCTCGATCAGCGGCTGGTTCTGGGGCGCGTTGAGGAAGTGCATGTCCGGTTCGGTCTGGGGTGTGAACCCGACCACCAGCGACGTGCCGTCGAGGGTGATCAGCACGGCGGCATCGAGGGCGCGGTAGAGCGGCTGGTTGATCTCGGCCGCCTTGAGGCGCTCCTTGATGGTCTCCCACAGGGTGGTCAGTCGTTCGTCGGCGCTCATACGACCCTCCCTGACGGCGGCGTCCGCCACCGCGGCGCGCGGCGTCGGAGCGCTGGTTCGCCGCCCGCCGAGGATCTCCTTGTGGCCCGAGTCAGAGTGCCAGGCGGTTCCGCAGATCCTCGATGGTGCGCTGCATCCCCTCCGCGAACGGCACGCGCGGCTCCCAGCCGAGCTTCTCGCGCGCCCGGCTGATGTCCGGCCGGCGTTGCATGGGATCGTTGTCCGTGGGGCAAGGGCGGAAGGTGAGCTGCGAGCGGCTGCCCACCAGGTGCAGGATCTCCTCGGCGAACTGCCGGATGGTGCGCTCCTCCGGGTTGCCGATGTTGACCGGCATCGCCTCGTCGCGCAGCACCTGCCCGCCGGGCCCCACCACCGCGTCGCCCACCCAGTTGGCCAGCCGCCAGATGCCGTCCACCGTGTCGTCCACATAGCAGAACGAGCGGGTCTGGTGGCCGTCGCCGTAGACGGTGAGGTCCTCCCCGCGCAGCGCCTGGCCGATGAACTGCGGCACCACCCGGCCGTCGTTGAGCCGCATTCGCGGGCCGTAGGTGTTGAAGATCCGCACGATCCGCGTCGACAGCCGGTGCTGACGGTGGTAGGCCATGACCAGCGCCTCGCCGAACCGCTTGGCCTCGTCGTAACAGCCGCGCAGGCCGGTGGTGCTGACGTTCCCGTGATAGCTCTCGGGCTGCGGATTCACGTCCGGGTCGCCGTAGACCTCGGAGGTGCTGGCGAAGAGCAAGCCGGCGCGCTTCTCCTTGGCCAGCCCGAGCGCGTTGTGGGTGCCCAGTGAGCCGACCTTGAGCGTCTGGATCGGGTACTCCAGGTAGTCCACCGGGCTGGCCGGGCTGGCCAGGTGGAAGACGAAGTCCACCGGCCCGGCGAGGTAGATGGACTTGCTCACGTCGTGGTGGATGAACTCGAACCGCGGGTCGCGGAGGTGGGCGATGTTGTCCACGCTGCCCGTGATCAGGTTGTCGATGGCCACCACCGTGTGCCCTTCGGCGAGCAGCCGCTCGCACAGGTGCGAGCCCACGAACCCAGCGCCGCCGGTGACTACGATCCGCATTTCGCCGCTCCCGTTCGGTGGACGCCGGCCTACGGCTCCCACTCCCTCGGGGAGAGGGTTGGGGTGAGGGTCGCGAGGGCCGGGAGATACGGTTGCGCGTGTGCTCCCTGGCCCTCACCCCGGCCCTCTCCCCGAGGGAGAGGGGGCCGGAATGGCCTCCGAGGGCGTCCGCTTGTCATACATCAATCCTCGTTCACCCAACGGCCACCGCCGGCGGGTGGATGAAATCGTGGTACTTCGTTGCCACGCGGCCCTGCTTGGCGTCACCGGCGTGGAAGTAGACGCGATAGCAGAAGCGCAGCGTGTCGCCCGCCGGCAGGACGTGCGTGCCGTCGGCCTGGCCGTTGGTGAAGTGGCTCAGGCCGAAGCAGTTGGCGGTCATGAGCCCGTAGTTGCGCACGTGCCACCAGGTGGGGTGACGGAAGCTGGTCGGGTGGTCGAACACCGCCACGCCCACCCAGTTGCCATCCACCGGACCCGAGTAGTCGCACCAGTGGGCGCGCTTGCCCCAGGTCTCGTCCTCGTTGACCCCGCCTACGGCGTTCTCGATGCGCCCGTGCGGCACGTCCATCGACGTGGTCACCCGCATGGACAGCAGCCCGCCCTCCTTGGTGTCGCCGAAGGTCACGTCACCCACGTTGCTGACCCAGGTCAGATTGTGGTCGAACAGGGCGTACACCGGCCCGGCGGCAAGCGTGTTCCAACTCTCGTGGCGCATGGTGGCGTGGCCGGGCATCTCGCTCCAGTTGTCGGTCCCGTTGACCTCGCCGTAGGCCACCCACATGCTCTTGTGGTGTGGGTGGTCCTCGCGTTCGCCGGGCTGCGGGTCCATCGGGTAGCCCCGCGTGCAGCGCCCGCCGTGGGGGTCGAAGAGCGGGTACCAGTAGGGCCGGGCGGCGTTCGGGTCGGCGAGGTGGTAGGTGCTGAGCAGGTCGCCGGACTGCAACAGCGAGATGCTGGCGCCGTCGTCCTGCAGGCGAAGGTGACCGCCGCCCGGGCTGTCGCCGGGGGTGGCGACGAACTCACGCGAGGTGCCGGCCGCGAGCCGGTCGACGATGAAGCGCAGCTCGCACTTGCCGCCGTCGACGGGGATCGACTGACACGCGACCTCGGTGTCACCGGTGTGGAGCGCGCCGACTCCGGGGGTGTCGAGGGTCACGCTCACGGGGCAGAGGAAGCGGTCGCGGACGCCCGCGCTCACGGTCAACTTCAGGTTGCTCACGCCTGCACCTCGCTCTCGCGCTGGCGGCGAGGATAGCACAGTGGCGGTGGGGGGACAATCCTCAGACGTCGGCGAACGTCGTCGTCAACACCTGCGTCTGCCCCGTCTCCGCCGCCCGGTAGCCCGCCTCGAAGATCTCGATCACGTGCCGCGCGTGTTCCGCCGTGCTGGGCGTGGGCGTCCCGTCGAGCGCCAGGTCCACGAGCTGCATGATGTCTTCGAACACGTGTGATTCGCCCAGCTCGCGGTGCTCACCCGTCACGTGCGGCAGGTGCACGTTGCTCCCCGGCTGCTCCACACCGCAGTCGATGGGCTTGCCGTTCAGGCTCTCCGCCGTGATCTGGCCCTGGCTGCCGAAGTAGCTCGGCATGCCGAACGCCACCACCGTGCCGGCGAACGAGCCGTACACGATCGCATACGTGTTCGCGCCGAAGTCGAGGGTCAGGAAGGTGTTGTCGTCGGCGTCGCAGGGGTACTTCTCGCCGCGGTATTCCCGCTCGGCCACCGCCACGCCGGACATCCCGGCCACGCGCCGCGCCGGGCCGAGCACGCCGGTCAGGCTGTGCAGCCCGTAGACGGTCATGTCGTACATCGGCCCGCCGCCCGGCTTGCGCCAGTACCAGCTCGGGTTGATGTTGCTCAGCACGTCGTCGCCCGTGCGGACCTGCTCGTGCTCATGGTAGGCGCCGAACGCCGCGCCGGTGCAGGCCCAGGCAAGCTGACCGATGGCGCCGCCGCGCACCAGCTCGCGGATCTTCCGGTTGATGGGCCGCAGCATCTGCCCCGGGGAGGCCACCAGCTTGACCCCGCGCGCCGCCGCCTCGTCGATCAGCCGCGTCGCCTCGGCGCACGTGGTGGTCATGGTCTTGTTGAAGTGAACGTGCTTCCCCGCCTGGACGGCGGCCAGCCCCTGCTCGAAGTGCAGGCCGATGGGCGAGCCGAGGGTGACCAGGTCCACCCGCGGGTCGGCGAGGAGGTCCTCATAGGCCTCGTAGGCGCGGGCCACGCGGTACTTCTCGGCGGCGGCCTGCGCGCGGCCGGGGACGGGGTCGCACACCGCCGCTAGCCAGCACCGGTCCTGCACGTCGTCGAGGCAGAGATGCTGCAGGGCGCCGCGGATGCCGATGCTCCCCGCGCCCACCACGCCGATGCCCAGCCGCTCGCTCATCCCTCGCTCCTCTCGTGTAGGTAGCCGTCCGCCACCGCCCGGTCGATCAACGCCGAGGCGTAGTCCCACAGCGCCGCCGAGCCCTCCGCCATCCGCGAGTTCACCGCCCGCACCCGGTCCGCCGTCACCCCGTGGGCCCGCCACGCGTGGCCCCGCGAGTGGTAGTTGAGCAACACCGGCAAGAGCCGGTCGAGCGCCTTCGCGTACCTGGCCTCCGGCGTCGCGCCCGCCTCGAACTCGTCCCACAGCGCCCGCAGCTCGGCCGCCTGGTCCGCCGGCAAGAGCGCGAAGATGCGGTCCGCCGCCGCCTGTTCGCGCTCCGCCTGCTGCACGCGCGCGGCGGTGTCGTAGACGAACGTGTCGCCGGCGTCGATCTCCACCAGGTCGTGCACCAGCGCCATGCGGGCCGCCTTGAGCGCATCCACCGGCTCGTTGGCATGCTCGGCCAACAGCAGCGCGGCAAGGGCGAACTGCCAGCTATGCTCCGCCGAGTTCTCCCGCCGCTCGCTGCCGGTGATCAGCGTCTGGCGGAGCACGCCCTTCAGCCGGTCGATCTCGACCAGAAACGCGACCTGTTGCTCCAGCCGCTCGCCCATCAGGCGCCCATCTGCGTGATGCGCCCGCCGGTGACCGGCAGGTAGGCACCCGTGACGTACGCGCCCAGCTCGCTGAGGAAGAACACGCAGCCGTTGCCGATGTGGTCGGCGCTGCCGTGGAAGCCCACCGGCAGGCCCTTGCCGAAGTTGATGGAGCCCGGCGAGGTGGGATCGACCTTGTCGGTCTGCATCCACCCGGGGGCGATCATGTTGAGGGTGATGCCGTCCGGCCCCAGCTCCACGGCCAGCGAGCGCGACATGCCCACCATCGCGCCTTTGCCGGCCAGGTAGGCGGACCACGTGGCGGGCGCCATGTTCCACAGCTCGGTGACGATGTTGACGATCCGCCCGTGGCCCTGCGCCTGCATGATCGGCCGCACCGCTTTGATGGTGTTGTAGACCGCTTTGCAGCCGAAGTCGAGCATGTTCTGGTACTGGTCCCAGTCGGCGTCGGCGAACGAGACGGACTGCGTGCCGCCGATGGCGTTGTTGACCAGCCCGTCGAGGCGGCCGAAGTGGCTGTGGGCGGCCTGCACCATGGCGGCCACGGCGGCTTCGTCGCGCACATCGGCACAGAACGCGGCCGCCTCGCCGCCGGAGCCCGTGATCTCGGCGACCACGGCGTCGGCCTTGTCGCGGCTCACCGAGTAGTTGACGGCCACTTTTGCGCCGTGGGAGGCGAGCACGCGGCTGATGCAGGCGCCGATGCCGTGTCCGCCGCCGGTGACGAGGGCGACTTTGCCGGCCAGTAGCATGGGTGGAGCTCCTCGGGGCGGTGGGTTCGCGGTGCGGTTCCGAAGCCCTCCCTGACGAACCGTCGTGGACCCGACTGTCCATGGCACGATCCGCCGCTCTGTGGGCCGGGCGCCCTCGCCCGGCTCTGCGTCGGCCTGTGGCCGACCGACCGGCGGGGGCGCCGGTCCCACACGAGTCGCGGCCATGTGCTTGCCGGCTTGGACTGAGCGTGGTATCTAGCCCGCAGACCCATGCTCGCGGAGAACCCCATGCCCGACGATCCGCCCGGCCTCCCCCTCAGCTTCAGCGGCGTGGTACCCTCGCTCGCCCAGGTGGCCGACTTCGGCCCGCCGCGTAGCGAGATCGGGCCGGGCTGCCTGATGCCCTGGCAGGGCAAGCTCTACGTCCTCAGCTACGTCTCCCACCGCCGCAAATCCGGTACCGGCAGCGGACTCCGCGTGATCGACGCCGACTTCCAGATGACCCGCCACCCCGCCGGTGTCGACGGCACCTACGCCAACCGCTTCGTCCATCACCCGTCCAATCAGCTCATCCTCGGCCCGCACGTGATCGACACCGATCACCGCGTGCGCACTGTGGACTGCCTGGTGGACGTGCGCGTCTGCGGCACCGCGGTGCACCTGGCCGACCCGCAGCACCTGGTCTACATGCTCGGCATGGAAGGCGAGCTGTTCGAGGTGGATGTGCGCAGCCTGGAGTGCCGGCAAGTCTTCGACCTGACCCGGGAGCTGCACACCCCCGGCGAAGGCGCCTGCCACTTCAAGGACTGCTACTCCGCCTTCGGCCGGCTGGTGGTGGTGAACAACGACTACGCCGACCCGGACTTCCGCGGCCAACGCGCCGAGGGCACGCTGGCTGAGTACGACGGCGCGACGTGGACGGTGATCGACCGCCGGCCCTACGTAGCGGTCAACGGCCTCTCGCCCGGCTGCGGCAGCAACATCTTCGCCAGCGGCTGGGACCGCGCCTCGGCCATCCTGAAGGTCTACTCCGCCGGCACCGGGCAGTGGCGCACCTACCGGCTGCCGAAGGCGTCGCACACGTTCGACCACAAGTGGGCCACCGAATGGCCGCGGATCCGCAGCGTCGAGCACGAGCGCCTGCTGATGGACCACCACGGCCTGTTCTACGAGCTGCCGGCCTGGCACTACGGCGATGCGGTGTGGGGCATCCGGCCGATCAGCACGCACCTGTGGGTGCACAGCGACTTCTGCACGTGGCGCGGTCTGCTCGTGATCGGGGCGGACAACTGCAGCTACGATCAGGGCGGCAACCTGCAGTGCGCCGAGCCGCAGTCGGGGCTCTGGTTCGGCCGCACCGAGGACCTCTGGAACCTGGGCAAGCCGGCGGGCTGGGGCGGGGTGTGGTGGGAGGAAGCGGTGCAAGCGGGCGAGCCGTCGGACCCCTACCTGATGACCGGGTTCGACCGGAAGTGCCTGCACTTGTCGCACGATAGCGGCGAGCGGGTGCACTTCACGGTGGAGGTGGACTTCCTGGGCTGCGGGGCGTGGAAGGTCTACCAGCGGATCGGGGTGGATCCCCACGGCTACGCGCACCACGAGTTCCCGGCGGGGTTCAGCGCGCACTGGGCAAGGGTGACGGCGGACCGGGAGTGCGTGGCGCCCGCGCAGTTGATCTACACGTGAAGGGCGTCAAGGACCTTCCCGAGGCGTCCGAGCGCAGCGTGTCGTGACCGGTGTTCGCGGGTGACCGCCGACTCCGGCGTGACGCGGGTTTGACGGACGCGTGCGATGATGCTACGTTCGGCAAGAACCGACGCCGCGTCACCGTCGTCACCGGGAGCTGTCATGACTCCGCTATACGTTCACATCATCGCCGGATTGGCGGTCTGCTCTCGCATCGCGGACGTGTGGACGACCTACCTGGTCACACCGACGCTGAAGCTCGAGGCGAATGCCTTGGCGCGTCGCCTCGGATGGTGGTTCGCGGTGCCGTCGATTGGCGTGGGGCTCCTCACCTACTGGTGGGCCCCGATCGGGG
>JACPDV010000402.1 GCA_016183835.1 Armatimonadota bacterium | reverse complement strand
GTCGATGAAGTCCTCGACAAACGGCTGGCCCACGCGGCCCAGGCCTTCCGCGACGTGGAAAAGCGTCTCGAGAATGAGTACGAGCGCCGGATCGAAGCCATGCTGATGACCGCCATCGAGGTCGTGGATCGCCTGACCGTGTTGGCCGACACGGCCCGCAGCAGCGACGATCCGGCCGAGCGGCAGGAACGGCTGAGTAGTTGCGCCTGGCCCCGCGACCGGCTGTCGCGGCTGCTCGAGGAGTCGGGCGTGCGCGCCTTTGCCTCGACCGGCGAGCCCTACGACCCGCACCGCCACGAAGTGGTGCGGAGGGAGCACCTGGCCGAGTGCGAACACGAGTACGTCTTGCAGGAGCTCCGGCCGGGTTACATTCGGACGGACACCGAGCACACCCTGGTGCGTGCCAAGGTCATCGTGGCCGCGCCACCGGTGGTGGAGGGTAGCGCCGATGGCTAACTTCGTGGGCATCGACTTCGGGACCACCAACAGCGTGGTGGCCAACCTGGTCGAGGAGCCGACGCGGGTCGACGTGCAGATCGTGCTCAACAACCTGGGCTCCGACCGCACGCCGTCCGCGGTGGCCATCGGTCAGCGCGCCGAATGGCTCTTCGGCCAGGCGGCCAAGGAAGCCAACACGCGGGACAAGATCCTCTCGGTCAAGCGCATCCTGGGCACCGACCAGACCGTCAGCCTGGCGGGCCGCGCGTTGCGTACCGAGTTCATCGCCACGCTCTTGTTCAGGCACCTGATCACCGAGTCGCAGCGGCGGCTCGGTGAGGGCGTCGAAGCCGCGGTGGTCACGGTGCCGGCCAACTCCAAGGGGCTCCAGCGCAATGCCACCAAGCTCTCGGCCCATGCCGCCGGCGTGCGCGTGCTCAACCTGATCAACGAGCCCACCGCCGCCGCCATGGCCTACGGGCTCGGCCGCTCCTCGGCCGGGCGCGACCTCCGCGTGCTGGTCTACGACTTCGGCGGCGGCACTTTCGACGTCACCGTGCTCCGCGCCCACCACGGCATCTTCGAGGAAATCGCCAGCCGCGGGTTGAAGCGCTGCGGCGGCGACGACCTCGACGCCGCCCTGGCCGATTACCTCCGCCAGAGCGTGCTCGTCGGCCACGACCAGGCACTCGCGCAGCCCTATCCCGACCTGCGCCTCCGCCTCGCCTGCGAGGACTGCAAGATCGCTCTCAGCACCGCCGGCACGGCGCGGGTCGACATCGAAGACCTCCTGCCCAGTGTCAGCGTCCACGAGGAGCTCGAGCGCGACACGTTCGAGGGCCTCGTGCGGCCCATCGTCGAGCGCACCGGCGAGCCGGTGATGGAGGCGCTCCAGTCGGCCGGACTGCAGTCGAGCGACATCGACCACGTGCTGCTCGTGGGCGGCACCAGCCGTGTGCCGCTGGTCCGCAACTATGTCGAGAACCTTCTCGGCCGGCCGGCCGAGCCGTTTGGCGAGATCGACCCGATGACCTGCGTGGCCCAGGGCGCGGCCATCGTCTCGGGCATCCTTCAGGGCGCCGAGCACATGGAGGAGTACGACTACCAGGTCTGTCTCGAGCACTCGCTCTGCACCGACCCGGTGGATGTGATGACCGGTCGCAAGTACCTCGAGCCGCTGATTGGGCACGGCACCAAGATCCCCAGCCAGAACACCAGCGTCTACCTCCCGGTAGTGGACAACGCGCGCGAGGTGGTGGTCAACATCTACGAGGGCAACGTCTACGACGACCCGCAGAGCGAAGAGAACGTGCGCATCGGGCAGGTGCGCGTGCCGCTCGATCCGCCCCGGCCCGCGGAGCAGTGCCCCATCGAGGTGCAGTTCGAGTACAGCGAAGAGGGCATCATCACCGCCCGGGCCAAGGACCTGCGGATGGACCGCGGCTACGCCTCGGTGATCGACTACAGCACCGGGCACCTCCAGGACAACGAGCAGCAGGCGCTGCGGGAGCTGGTGACGCAGGTCTTCGGCGAAGCGCCGCCCGTGCCCATCGCGGCACCCAGGCCCGAGCCCGAGCCCGTGGCGGCGGCCACGGCGGCGGCCGGGCTCCCCGTGCTCACCGACGACATGCCCGCGGAGGTCCGCGAGGCGGTCAGCCGCGTGCAGAAGGCCGACAAGGTGCTCGCCGAGCTGGGCAACGACGCCGAAGCGGGCCAGCTCCGCTCGCTCCGTAACCGCCTGGCCGACGCGCTGCAGGGCGTCACCCCGGTCAACGAAGTCGTGGCGCTCGACCAGCAGCTCGCCGCCGAGCTGATGTTCTTCGACTACCTGCTATGAGCGCTGCCCCCGAGGACCTCGACGCCATCGAGGCCGAGCTGGCCGACGCCGACCGGGTCGTCTGCCCGGTCTGCCGCTTCGAGCAGAGCCTCGACAACGACCTCTGCGCGCGCTGCAAGACGGATCTGACCCTCCTCAGCCACACCCTCCGCGAGGCACGCGACCGGCGGCTCGCGCTGTACCGGGCCATCTTCGCCAACGACCCGGTCACCGCGCTGACGCACCTCCACGACGTGAGCCAGCTCACCGGCGCCACGCCCGAGCTGGCAGTCCTCCGCAAGCTGCTCCGCCACGGCGCCATGCCCGTGGAGCTGCTCACACCCGACGAGCCCAACGACGCCGACGAGCGGCTGGCCGCCTATCAGCCCGATGAGGACCTCGGCCTGACGCCCGCCGTGCCGGAGGCCGAGCAGGCGGAGGCGGACGCGTACGCCGCCCTCTTGCCGGCCGAAGCCGGATCCGACGATCTTGGACCTCCCCCTGCGGAGCGGGGGGAGGCAGGAGGGGGGCCGGCCACCGAAGTGCCGGGCGCAGAGGGGTCGGAACCTCCCCTAGCGGAGCGGGGCGAGGCAGGAGGGGGGCCGGCAGACGTTGCGCCCGCGGACGAACCCCCACCCCCGCGCGTCTCACCCCCGGTGCCGCTCCTGCAAAACTGGGCCCTCGCCATCGTCGCCATCTTGCTGGCGCTGGTGCTCGGCGTCGGCATCGGCCGCATGACGGCCCCGGCAACCCCGGCCCCCGCGCCGCCCGCGCCGTCGACGGGCGTGATCCAGTGGCACATGGCCCCGCTCCCGGAGCCGCCGGCGGCGCCCCAGCCCAGCGCCCCCGCGCCGCCCGCCAAGCCAGGGCCGTAGCACCGATGGCCCAGCGCATCGGGGTCTACGGCGGCACCTTCGACCCGCCCCACGTGGCGCACCTGATCCTCGCCGAGCGCGCGCGCGAACACCTGGGACTGGTGCGCGTGGTCTTCGTCCCCTGCGGCACGCCCGCGCTCAAACCCGCCGCCGCCGCTCCACCCGAGCACCGCCTGGCCATGCTCCGTCTCGCCGTGGCCGACCGGCCGGAGTTCGCCGTCGACGACCTGGAACTGCGCCGCGACGGCCTCAGCTACACCGTCGATACGCTCCGCGCCATCGCCGTCGCCGCCCCCGGGGCCCAGCACTGGCTGATCCTCGGCGCCGACGCCGTGCGCGACTTCGAGCGCTGGCGCGAGCCGGCGGAGATCCTGCGGCTGGCCAGGCTGGCGGTGGCGCTGCGGTACGGCGTCGACCCCGCCGAGTCGACGGCAACGCTGTCGGAGGCGTCCCGCGCGCGCGTGGACCCGGTGCCCATGCCGCGGCTCGAGATCGCCTCCAGCGATGTGCGGGCGGAGGTCGCCGCGGGGCGCTCGATCCGCTACCTCGTCCCCGACACAGTTGCCGCTTACATCGCGAAACATCGCCTCTACCGGGATGCCTAAGATCGCAGCGGCGATCTCATCGGACGGGCGCCGGGGCCGAGGTGCTGGCGGGGTGAGGGACACGCGCGAACACGTCATTCCGGAATACCACTGGGGTCCTCGCGGGCCGGCCGCGCCGCCACCGATGCCCTCGGTTCCGCCTGTCGACGCCCGGCCCATGCGCCCGCGGCCCAGGCGACTGACCTTCCGGGCCAGGCTGCTCCTCGTGCTGGCCGCCGCCGCGCCCTCGGTTCTGCTCGGCATGCACTCGGCCGGCCTGCGCCTGCCCACGGTCGCGGCCGGGCTGTTGCAGCGCCACTCCGCTCCGCCGCCGAACCCGTTCGGCCACGCCGAGGTCAACCTGCTCGTGATCGGCACCGACCGCTCCGATCCCACCGGCTGGGCCGACAGTGTGCAGCTCGTCGCGCTCGACCTGGCGCACGGCACCTCGGCGGTGCTGGGCCTCCCCCGCGACACGCTCGGCCGTGCGGCGGACGGGAGCGGCGGGCGGCTGGCCGATGCCTGGCGCGCGGGCGGCCCGCCGGCCGTCGCGCAGGTCGCGGCCAACGTGCTGAACGTGGGCATCGACCACTGGCTCAAGCTCGATTTCGCCGGGCTGGCGGCACTGGTGGACCAGGTGGGCGGCGCGGAGCTGATGATCGACCGGCCGCTGCGCTACACCGACCGCGCCCAGGGCTTGAGCATCAACCTGTCGGCAGGCTGGCAGCGGCTCAACGGCGCGCAGGCGATGCAGCTGGCGGTGGCGCGGGCGGGGGCGAGCCCGCAGCAGGCGCGGCGCGTGGTGCGCGATCTGCCGAGCCTGGCACGACTCGTGCAGACCTCGATGTCTACGGCGCAGCTCGTGCGGTTGGCGGGGCTGCTGTCGGAGCTGGACCCCAGCCGGATGCCGATGACGACGCTGCCCGGACAGACGGTGCACGATGGCGGGCGGAGCTGGTTCGCGCCGGGGGCGGGAGCGGCGACCCTGGTGCCGGCGCTGCGCTCGGAGATCGCGCGCCCGGCGGCCCTGCCGCTGGTGACCATCTACAACGGGAGCGACCGGGTGGGCCTGGAGCGCGTGGTGGCGCGCAAGCTGGAGCGGGCCGGGTACCGGGCGCTGGTGGGCAACCCGCTGCCGGTGGCGCCGGCACCGCGGACGATCATGTACAGCCTGGACGATGCCACGGCGACGGGTCCGGTGGACAAGCTGATCGGCGGGGTGGTGACGCCCGGTCTGCCGCCGCAGGGTCTCAGCTCGCGCTGGCCGGAGGCGGTGGCGGGATATGGGCGGGTGGTGATGGTGTTGGGGGTGGATTGTCCCGGCGGGTAGCTCGTATCGGGGGGCGGCGGACCCGGTAGGGGCGACCGGCAGGTCGCCCGGCCGCGGTGTACAATCACCTTCGTAGCGGCAGCCGCACGCGGTCGAGGAGGAGGGGATGGTCAAGTCCCTGACGCTCAAGAACTTCACAGTCTTCGCGGAAGCCGAGTTCGAGTTCGGCGGGCTGAATGTGATCGTGTGGGAGAATG
>JACPDV010000414.1 GCA_016183835.1 Armatimonadota bacterium | reverse complement strand
TGAGCGTGGCCCTCCGCGTGGCCAAGCTGCTCGACGGCAAGGGCGTCAAGTGCACGCTGACCCGCGACGACGACACGCTGATCCCGCTTCACGACCGGCCGAAGATGGCCAACGCGCTGGGCGCCGACCTGTTCGTCAGCATCCACTGCAACGCCATGCCCGACGACCAGAAGGGGCAGCGGAGCGGCACGGAGCTCTACTACTACACCGGCCAAAGCTCGGCGTTCGCCGCGCTGATGCTCAAGGAGGTGGCCGACGAGATCGGCCTGGCGGCACGGGGCACCTTCACCCGGCCGTTCGTGGTGGTCAAGGAGTCGGTCATGCCCGCGGTGCTGGTGGAGCTCGGCTACCTGGACAATGCGGGCGACGGGAAGAAGCTCGAGACCGACGACTTCCAACAGCGCTGCGCGGTGGGCATCGTGCGCGGCATCGTGCGCCAGTTGCAGCGGCTGCCACGCCGCGAGCCCGCCACCGACGAAGCGGACACTGCCCGCGCGGGCAGCTAGGAGACGTTGATGTCCACCAGGGTCACGCTCGGGGCGGCGTTCATCGCGGCCGCCCTCCTCCTCGCCGGCTGCCGCACCAAGCCGGCCGAGCAGCCCAAGCCGCCCGAGCCCGCTATCCCGCCCGGCGGCTCGCAGGTGGAGCCGGTCACGGCCACCCTCTATTTCGCCGACGCGGACCGCAAGCACCTCGAGTCCGAAGCCCGCGACGTGGGCAGCACCGGACAGGACCCCGCGTCGGTCGCCAAGGCCGCCGTGCAGGCGCTGCTCGACGGGCCGCAGGAGTCCGGCCATCGCCGCACCGTGCCCGAGGGCGTGACGCTCAACGACGTCAAGGTCGAGGGCGACCTGTGCACCGTGGACCTCAGCAAGTCGTTCGTCGAGAAAGCCAGCGGCGGCTCGAACTTCGCCAGCCTGGCGGTCTACGGCGTGGTCAACACGGTCTGCGAGGTACAGGGCGTCAAGCGGGTGCAGCTCCTTTTCGACGGCCAGCCGCAGGGCGACTTCGGCGGCGTACTCGATCTCTCCCAGCCGCTCCAAGCGGACTCGTCGCTGCTTGGCGGGGAGAAGCTGTAGGTGCCCGGCGCGCCGATCGGCGTCTTCGATTCCGGCGTGGGCGGCCTCACGGTGGTGCGTGAGCTGCTCTGGCGCCTGCCGCACGAGTCGCTGCTCTACCTCGCCGACACCGCCCACGTGCCCTACGGCCCGCGCGACCCGGACGAGCTGCGCGGCTTCGCCCTCGGCATCACGCAGTGGCTCGCCGAGCAGGGCTGCAAGCTGGTGGTGATGGCGTGCAACACCAGCTCCGCCCTGGCGCTCGACGCCGCGCGCCGATTGGTGGACGTGCCGGTGCTGGGCGTGATCGAGGGCGGCGTGCGCGGCGCGGCGGCCGTGGTCCGTGACGGCGCGGTGGCGGTGCTCGCCACCGCCGCCACGGTGCGGAGCTTCGCCTACCCCACCGCGCTCCGGGCGCTCCGGCCCGGGCTGGAGGTGCACCAGGCGGCCTGCCCGGACTTCGTGCCGCTGGTGGAGGCCGGCCGGCTCGGCACGCCCGACGCCTACAGCGCCGTCTGCGACTACCTCGACCAGCTCCCGCTCGCGGACCTCGACGCCCTCGTGCTGGGCTGCACGCACTACCCCTTCCTGGCGCCGGGGATCCGCATGAAGGCCGCCGAGCACACGCACCTGGTGGATCCCGCGGTGGAGACGGCGAAGGCGGTGAAGCGGCTCCTGGCCGAACGCGGCCTGGCGGGGAGCGGACCGGCGCGCCATCGGCTCGTGGCCACCGGATCGACCGAGAGCGTCGAGCGCATCAAGGCCACGTGCTTCGGCGGGTCGTTGCCCCGGCCGGAGCGGGTCGAGCCGCTCACTTGGCCGGCTTGCGAAGCTCGTTGAGGAACTGCCGAAGCAGATCGGCGCTGGCGGCGAAACTGACCGCCGGCCCCTGCTCCTCGGCGCGCAACTGACCGTAGGCGAGGCCCACGAGCCGGCCGTCGAGGTCCACCACCGGCCCGCCGCTGTTGCCCATCGCCAGGCTGCCGTCGAGCTGGACGCCCATTCCCGGCGCCCCCGGCAGGTCGCGCCGCGGCCCGCCGAGGAAGGTCACCGTGACCGAGCGGAGCAGGCCGTAGGGATTGCCCATCACCACCAGTGCGGCGCCCAGCGGCGGCTCGCCCTTGCCGGGCGACAATGCGTCGTAGCGCCCGGCCGGAAGCCGGAGCGCGAGGAGCAGCCCGGTGGAGTCCACGCCGACACTCTCGAGCGGCACCTCGGCGCCGCCGGGCAGCACGGCCCGGAGCCCCTCGGCGCCCTCCAGCGTGGTCGCCGGCGTGGTCACCACCAACCCGTCGGGGCTGACGATGGTGCCGGCCAGGAGCAGCTCGCGCCAGCCCCCGTCGCGCTGCACCCGCGCGCGCACCGCCACCGCCGACGTCGCCGCGCGGGCCGCCGCCGGCGCCACGCTGCGCAGCTCGTCGAGCGGCATCGAGCGGGCCAGACGGGAGGCGCCCTGATTCCACTGCTGCATCTGCGCCGCCGCCCCGCCCTCTATCTGCGCGCCCGGCGCACCCGGCATGCCCTGCGGCCCGCGCTCCCCCGGCGCGCCGCGTTCACCCATCGTGCCGCCCCGGTCACCGCGCGCACCGGCCCCGCCCATCCCGCCGCCGCCGCCCATGCCCTCGGCCCGCACCGCCGGCATGCCCGGCGCCGTGGCCGGGGGCGCCGCAGACTGCACCTCGATCACGTCCCGCGACTGCAGGACGAAGTCATCGCGACCGCCCGGCAGGCCCTGCTGGTACCGCTCCACACCACCCTGCGCGTTCTGCCGAGCCACGGAGACGCGGGCCGCGCCGGGCCGGACACCGGTGGCCGCCAGCACCTCCGACGCCTGCATCCCGAACCGGTAGATCAGGCTTCCGGGCCGTTCCACCTCGCCCGCCACGCGGACCATCCCCACCGGCGCCAGCGGCGGCTGCACGTTGCGCCACGCCGCCCCGGCGCCGGGCGGCACCAGCCGTACCACCACGCCCAGGAGCGGTGACAGCGACTCCACCGTCCGGCTCCCGATCCGCCGGCGGAAGGTCATCTCCAGGCCGTGGTCCAGGCTCTCCACCTCGGCCGCACTCTCGAGCAGCACCAGCACCGGCTGGTCGAAGGCCACCGTCGCCCGCACCCCCACGTTCCGCTCGGCGAAGGTCGGCTTGCCCAGCGGCGCATTCTGCAGACTGGCAATGTTCTCCTGACCGGCGAGCTGCACCACGCGGAAGCTGAGCTCCAGGTCGACACCCTCGCCGCTGGCCTCGCCCCGCGCCTCCACGTTCACGGCGGTGGGGTCGAGCACCGTCTGGCTCACCGGCCGCCCGTCGCGCAGGGCCACATAGGTCAGCTCGCCCGACGAGAGCGGGAGCCGGAGCTGTGCCGTGCCGCCGCCGAGCGCCGTGCTGCCCGCCACCACGAAGCGCGCCAGCGTGCCGTCGAACAGCGCCTGCACGGTCTCCGGCCGGAGCCGCGAGACGAGCGTGACGCCGCGAGCGTTGTCGTGGACCACGCTGTAGTCCGCCAGCTTCAGGTCGCCGGGCTGCGGCACCACCAGGGCGCATTCGAGACCCGGTGTGCCGCCGCCCAGGATCGCCAGGGCGAGGAGCAGGGCGGTCATGGCTGGCTCCTCTCGGCCACCAGGGTCAGCCGCACCAGATCGCTCTCCAGCACTGCCGGGTCGATGGTGAACGCGCCCGGCTCGCACGCCGGCGCGGCGTCTTTCATCACCGAGGGTCTCGAGCGGGACACCCGGGACGGGCCGGTGATCGCAGGCAGGGCGGCCGGGGCAGTTCGCGTGGAGAGGTCCGCCACTTCCACCTCGGGCGCGGGCGCGGTGCCCACCGCGGCCAGGGTGAAGGCGCCGGCCGAGGCGGTCAGGATGGTGGCCACCGGCAGCGGAGTGGCAGCAGACGTGCCGGGTCGCTCTCCGCCGCCGGCGCGGGCGGCAGCGAAGTCGACCGGTCGCTCCGTCTCAGACAGAGCGGGCTGGCGCAGAGGCTCCGTCCGCGGTGGCTCGTGGCCGGCCCCCCTCCCGGCCTCCCTCCGCTCCGCAGCGGGAGGAGTCACGGAAAGGCGGCGCCGCTCCGCAGGGGGCGAGGTCACGGCGCGGCTGCCCCGCTCCGCAGGGGGAGGAGTCACGGAGTGGGTCCCCCGTTCCGCAGGGGGAGGAGTCACGGCGCGACTCCTCCGCTCGACGGGCGGCGCAGGCCGCTCCGCGGGCGGCGCATGCCGGTCCGCCGGCTCGGACGGGGCGGCGGCCATGTCGCCCTCGCCGACCGGCGCCGGCGGCCGCACCAGCCCGCGGGTGACCAAGACCGCCACCAGACAGACACACGCGAACTGGAGGACCGGGCGCAGCCAGGGCGCCCGCCTTCTGCCTGGGGCCGGCTCCTCGTCGAGCGCGCTCTGGATGCGGTCGAGCAGCGACGCCTCGGCGGCCGCCGGCAGCCGCGGCTCGGGCAGACCGGCCAGGAGCGCCCCGGCCGACTCTACCGCGTGCCACTCGGCGGCACAGCGCGGACAGGCGTCGAGATGCGCCCGGAACGCGACTTCGCGCGCCGGGTCGATCCCGTCGGTGGCAAACTCCACCAGCCATTTCCGCACGGTGCCGCACCGCATCGTCAACTCTCCGTGCCCTCGACGTACCCCGCCAGGAGACCGCGCAACCGCCTCTTGGCCCGAAACACATGCTGCCGGACGGTGGTGGGCGAGCAGGTCATGATCACCGCTGCTTCGGCCGCGTCCATGCCTTCCAGCTCCACCAGCACCACCGCCTGTCGCTGTTGCGGCGACAGCTCGAGGATCGCCCGCCGCACCGCCGCGGCCAACTCCTGCCGCTCGGGCTCGGCCGAGGTGTCATCGGGCACGCTCGGCTCACCGGGCAGCTCCTCGAGCGGGATCGTCTCGCGCCCGCCGCTCCGCCCATGACAACTCGCCGCCCGGTTGGCGGCGATCTGAAACAGCCAGGGCCGCAGCGGCCGCGCCGCGTCGAACTTGCCGAGGTAGCGCCACGCTCGGACAAACACCTCCTGGGCCAGGTCGGCGGCCTCTTCCGGCGACTGTGTCAACCGGAAGACAAAACCGTACACCGGCCGGTGATAGCGCCGCAAGAGCTCATTGAACGCGGCGCGATCGCCCGCCTGGGCCCGCGTCACGAGCGCGTGATCAGCGGGCTCCGCCGGCACCTGACACCTCGTCGTCTGAACGCATCTACCCCATTCCATGGCGCCCCGTTTACGTCGCGGGGCAGGCTGGGTTTGCCCCATACGCCGCCGGCACCTCCCGTCCACCGGGCGGGAACGCCCGCCGTCCGCGCGGAGTCCCTCATCCTTGGACGACGGATGACGCCCGGATGGCCACCTCGCTGATTGGGAGAATGCCGGCGACGTTGTTGTCCCGGCGTAGGGGCGGGGTCCCCCCGCCCGGCCCCGCAACGCTACAGGCCGGTGTCGGCGGACGCCAGACGGGCGGGGAGACCCCGCCCCTACCGCCACGGGCAGGTGGCAGCGGCAGCGCCGTGGCCCGGTCCGGCCGGCCATCGGTCGCCGCCACGCTCTGCAAATGCCCTCAACGCGGCCTGTTCGCCGTGCTGTTTGTTGTGCTGCTGCTCCTGGCCGGCGCGCCCGCCCTTGCCGCCGGCAGCCTGCTCGAGGTCAACGGCTACCGTGTGCTGAGCGTCTCCGGCCCGCCGGACGAGCTGGGCCGCCAGCACGGGCGCCTCCTCCGCGACGAGGTGCGGCGCGTGGTGCAGGAGGTGATCGTCGACGGCGAGGGCGCCTGGGGGCTCGAGCGCCTGCTCGACGGCGCGCGGGTGATGGAGCCCCATCTCCCGCCCGAATACCGAGCCGAGCTGCACGCCCTCGCCGACGCCGCCGAAGTCGACTACCTCCATCTCGTGGCGCTCCAGCTCTTCGGCGATGTCAGCCGTGCCTCGTCCGGCTACTGCACCGGGTTCGCCGCCTTCGGGCCCGCCACGGTTAACGGCGAGTGCATCATCGGCCGCAACATGGACTACTGGGACCACGGCGCCAGCCGCCACGCCGCCATCCTCCTCCACGTCAAGCCGGACCGCGGGCACGAGTTCCTGACTTGCTCCTGGGCGGGCATCATCAACGGCTGGACCTCGCTCAACGCGCGCGGCGTGTTCTGCTCGAACAACTCGGGCTACGGCCGGCACGAGAGCCTGGAAGGGGTCTCCACCTGCTTCATGGTGCGGAAGGTGGCCCAGTACGCCGGCTCCGTGGCCGAAGGCGTGCGGCTCGTGGAGACCACACCGCGCGCCGTGGGCACGATCCTGGTGATCGCCGGCGGGACGCCGCCGGACGCGGCGGTGGTGGAGTACGACCACGAGCAGGTGGCCGTGCGGCGAGCGAAGGACGGCTGGATCGCCGCGGACAACACCTTCCACGCCCTCGGTCGCGAGGCGCCGGAGGAGCCGCTGGAGGGCAGCCGCGCCGGCAACCTGGGCGCGCTGATTCGCGAGCACTACGGGCGGATCGACCGGAGCCACAACTTCGCCGCGGCGCAGGGGGTGCCGATCCGGTCCATCAACCTGCACTCGGCGCTGGTCTTCCCGGCCGACCTGTCGATGTACGTGTCGATGGGCACCGTCCCCGCGGCGGACCAGCCCTACCACGGGTTCCGCATGACCCGTGACGGCGTGGTGGGTCTGGATCTGCGCCCCGGCGGCGATCCGCCGCGCTAGGGCTTGCGCTCCAGCGTCACCGACTCCACCCTCACCGCGAACCCCGGCGGGCCGCCGCCGGGATCCAGCCGGAGCCCCGTGATGGTCTGCCCGGCCCAGCCCTGGTTCGCGCCGACGGGGACCCGCACCTCATGGATCGCGCCGTCCGCCGCACAAATGTAGGGCAGCTCGCGCTGCGGTGAGAAGCCGCCCTGCAGGGTGGCCCAGAAGACGCTGCCGCCGGCCTGCCCGCCGCCCAGCGCGAGGCGGACGACCAGCACGTCGCCCGGCTTGCCCTGCACCAGCAACCCTTCGCGCGCCATGTAGGGGTCGCCGCCGGTGGTGTCGGCGCGGAGGCAGCCGCCCTCGAGCCGCAGCGGCGTCAGGTCGTGCTGCGCCGCCCAGCCCTGCAGACTCTTGTCGAACCGGAAGGCGATGCTCTTCAGCACCGACGGCGCCACCGCCACGCGAACCCGCTTGACGCCGCTCACGCCCACCAGGTGGCGGCCGGTGTCGAGGATCCGGATCTCCACCGTGCTCGCGTCGGCGTGGTAGTGCCAGGCCGGCTTGTCCTCGGCCCACACGTCCGCCGCCTCGGCCAAGACGTGCCCGTCGAGCTTCACGTTCGTCGGCTTCGCCGTGCCGATCACCTCCACGGCGCCACGCTGCGGTGGCGTGAACCGAACTGCGAAGGACAGGGCGTCGCCCTGCCATCCCGCCCCGCCGAAGCTCGCCTCCCCGCGCAGCGTGAGCCGCCGCGCGCCCTGCCGCACCACGGCCACCTCGGGCGAGGGGCGGAGGCCCAGGAAGCGCCAGGTCAGGTTGAGCACGCTCGAGGGCGTGAAGCAGGGCGGCGTCTGCCCGTGCGCGCCCGGCCGGCCGGCGATCAGGTTGTAGGCGTCGGGCCACTGCGCCCAGCGGTCGCCGCTCACGGCCTGCTGGTACATGGCGCTGCGCAGCAGGTTCTCGGCCACCCGGCTCCACGGGAAGCTGGTGTCGTAGCGGCTGAGGTCGAGGAGCGCATTGGCGTACGCCAGACCGTTCCACTGCACCAGCACGGCGAACCAGCTCAGCCCGTAGCCGGTGGCGCCGAAGACCGGGATGCTTCCGCCCTGCATGGCCTTCAGGTTGTCAGGGTGCCAGACGTAGACGAAAGGCAGGCCGCTCCGCGCCCAGGAGTGGGCGTCCTTGAGCCAGGCGGCGTCGCCGGTGAGCTGGTAGCCCTTGACGAAGGCGTCCACACAGTCGGCGGAGGCGAGGATGTCGGGCGTGTGGACCGGCACTTCCCAGACCTGCGCCGCGCGCGGCACCGTGAAGCGACGGAGCGCCGCGAGCGCCTTCAGCCCGGCCTTGGCCGCCTCGGGATCGCCCGTCAGCACGGCACAGTCGAGCACTTGCGCCGCCTTGCGCGCTGTCAGCCCCGATTCCGACGCGCCCACCGGGCCGAGCACGGCGTAGTTTACGCCGCCCTTGGGCCACGAGCCGGCCTTCTCGCCGCCGAACCGCCAGGTGCCGTCGGCCGCCTGCGTCGCGATGGTGCTGCGCGCCTGCCTGGCCAGCTCCGCCAGCGCGCCGGGCTGGCAGCGGTATTCCACCCGCAGCCGGGCGGCGCGGTCGTCGGCGCCGGAGACCTCCATCGCCAGGGCGCGCGCCCGCTCGGCCACCCGGTTCTCGCCCAGCAGCTCCGCGCCGAAGAGCAGCTCGTTCACGGCGCCGTCCCAGGGCTGGAAGCCGACGATCAGGTCGGAGTACCACTTCTTCCACTGCGGGTTCCACAGCGCCGTGTCCTTGAAGTAGCCCTGTAGACTGAACTCGACTTCCTTCAGCGCGCGGCCGCGGGGGAACGGGAGCGGCTGCGGGTAGCCGTGGCGCGCGATCCAGCCGTCCACGGCGGCCAGGGCGTCCTTCGCCCCGGCGGCGGCGAACAGCTCGGCGCGGAGCGTGAGCGCCTGCCCCTTCGGCAGCTTCAGCGGCGTGGTCGCGCGGCGGCCGTTCTCGGGCATCCCGCGCCCCACCGCCGGCAGGCTGAGGCCCACCAGGTGCGCGGCCTGCCCCTCGAACCGGTCGGGCGAGGCGAAGATCAGGTTGGCCGGCCCGGCCAGCTCGCACGACGGCTGGTCCGCCGGCACGTCCCACAGGAGTCCGAGCACCCGGTCGCCGAACCGCAGACCCACCGCCGGGATGGTCACCTTGCTGGGATGCGGCACGTAGCGCAGTCGATCGGGGTGGTCGGGCACGATGTCGAGCGCGTTGGACGAGCTCTCGCCGCGCACCAGCCACTCCAGCCCGGGCACCACGGCGTCGTCGCGCGGCGTGCGGTCGCCCTCGCCGGCATACAGCACCGGCCCCTCCAGCGCGCGGAGCGCCGCGTCCTGCCGCGGTGTGACGGCGATCCGGTAGCTGATGATCCCGCTGTCGGGCTTGGCGCCCAGCTCGCAGACCGCGTCCCACTGCCCCGCGCGCGCGGCCAGCCGCAGCCCCGCGCCGCCGGGCACCTTGGTGCTCGTCCAGCTCCCGGCGCCCACCGGGTGCTCGCCGGTGCCGTCGGCGACGAGGCCGAAGTGCGGCATCCAGGCCACGTCGCGCCAGCCGGCGGCGCCCGCCACCTGCAGCAGCCCGACACCGCCGCGGAGGAGGAGCCGCACGCGCCGGTTGCCGAGCTGGGCCTGCCCGCCCTGCACCGCGGCGTAGACGTTGCCGGTGGCCGGGAGCGGCTCCGGCTTGGCCCCGGGCACCACCAGCGGCGTGGCCGCCTCGCCCTCCATCCCCGCGGCCGTGGCGCGGAGCATGGCGAACGGCGCGGGCCTCGCGGCCGCCACCTTCCAGGCCGCGAGCACCGCCTCGGTACCCGGCCGCACCGGCGGGTGACCGGGCTCGTAGACCGCGGTCACCCCGGCGGGCGTGCGGAGAGCGACCGAGGGCGCCGGACCGAACGCCGAGCCGGCGTTGCGCACCACGAGCCGGACGCGGTTGGACTGCCCGGGGAGCAGCACGAGCCGGTCCGAGCGCAGCCCGACCAGCTCGAGCGCGGGGGCAAGGGTGACGCGCGCATCCACCATCTGCCCGCCGGCCACCGCCGAGGCGGCGAGCTCGTAGGGCGGGTGGTCCCGGCGCCCGTTGAGAGGCCACACCACGTCGGCGGTCTTGCCCGCCGGCACCACGGGCGTGGGCAGCCGCAGCGACGGCGTCTTCAGCCCGGCGGGCAGCACGAGCACCGCGTGGCCCGCCGGCGCCGGCTGGTCGCCGAGGTTCACGAGCCGCAGCGCCAGGCGGGCCTGCTCGCCTTCAAGCCCCGGCACCTCGTGGAACACGAGCCCGCCGCTCTGCACGATCGGGCCCACCGCCGCCACCCACTCCAGGTCGTCCAGAAGCAGCTCGCCGGCGTCGCCCACCAGGCGCGAGGAGACATGGACCCAGCGCACCCGGGCGTCGCCGGTGTAGTCGTAGGCGAGGGCGCCCTGGTGCCACTTGCCGTCGCCCACGTGCGCGGTGGGGAGGCGCCAGACGGTGCGGTGGGCCGTCTCCTGGGAGCGGTCGCTCATCGCGATGATCTGGATGGTGAGCGTGTCCGCCGGCCGCGCGGCGACCGCCTTGTACCAGAAGCGGATCCCGCCGCGGCGCTCGGCGAGCATCCTGCCCTGCTCGCCCGCGCCGAAGGTCCAGGCGCGATTGAGCCCGGTCTCGCCGCGCGTGGCGGGGTCGCGGACCAGCCGCAGCGCGGCGCTGCCCGAGTGCACGTCGTTGCGCTCGAGGCGGCCGGCGCCGAGCACCTCCCAGTCCGCCAGGCCCTGCTCGAAGCCCCCGTTGCTGATGGGGTTGTTCTGGCCGGCGGCCGACCAGGCGAGGAGCAGCACGGCGAGCAGGGGACGGCAGGCGCGCATGGTCATCTCCCGTGAGTCAGTCTTCATCGGAGGGGTGGCGGATGGGCTGGGCCGCGGCGAGGTCGTCGGGGGTGAGCGGCGGCGCGGCGGTGAGCTCGAGGGCGGGCCGGTCGGTGAGGTAGCCAAAGAGCCAGCACAGGCTGTTGCCGGCAGTGCGGCTCGAGGTGTGCATCCACGGGAGGCAGACATCCTCGTCGAACGGCCCGCGCACCACCACGGCGAGGTGGAACATCTCGCGCCGCGGCTCGCGGACGAGGAGGAACAGCTTGACGTCGTCGAGCGGCACCGCCAGCGCCTGGTAGCCGGGCCGGCGCAGCTCCACCTCGCGGCGCGGGCCGTCGATGGCGGCGAACTCGAACGGCCGGGTGTTGCGCCGCAGGTCGCGGGCGAGCCCGTCGAGCGCGGAGAGGATGCCGAGCGAGGCGGCGAGGGCGAAGGCGACCTTCACCACCTCGCCGCCGAAGGTGAGCGCCAGGGCGCCGAGCAGCAACCCGGCGCAACCGTGGATGGCGCGCCGCCGCAGCGCCTGAGCGCGCCGCTGGTCGACCTGTGCGCCGAGCTCGCGAAAGCGCACCCGGCCGGCCAGGTGTGACACCGCGCAGCGCGTCCAGCGGCTGTCCACGTAGGCGCGCGGGAGTCGTTCGAGGCGTGCGCGGATGTCATCCATCGGTCGCTCCCGGCGGTGGCTGGGCATCCGCCAACTGGTCCAGGATCTCCTCCCGCGAGACGCCGAAGAGCGCAGCGAGCTGGTCCACGAACTGGTCGAGCTGCGCCCCTTCGTCCCTTGCCGGGTCCTCGCCGGTGGCCAGGATCGCTTCGAACCGCGGCCGCTGCTGCTGCACGAGCAAGACCAGCGCCGCCACGCAGCGCTGGAGCTGGCGGAAGGTGAGCGGCGCGTCCTCGAGCGGCAGGATCACCTCGCAGTCCACCTCGCCGCCCGCCGGGTCGAGCCCGAAGCGGCCCACCTTGAT
>JACPDV010000413.1 GCA_016183835.1 Armatimonadota bacterium | reverse complement strand
CGGGGTCACCTGGTCGGCGGCCACCACCTGCCGCCGTAGAACGCGACGGCAACCTCTACGTGGCCTACACGCAGGGCAAGGAGGACTGCGCGCTGTCCATCATTCCGGTGCGGGCTCTGGCAGTCTGACGGGCCTTACGGCTGGCCGGCCGGATCCAGGATGATGTTCCCCGTGCCGTTGGCCTGGCGCTGGGTCAGCGCGCCGAGCGGCGAGTACTTCACGTGACCGTCCAGGTAGGACACGTTGCCGCCGCTGTTGTGGCGGGTGTACTTGTCCAGGGCGCTGACCGGGCCGTTCATCGTGTTGCACCAGGCACCGCCCTGGTTGTCGACCTCCGGCCAGGCGATGCGGTGAATGATGTTGGCGTTGTTGGTGCCCCAGATCATGCCGCACTTGGAGTCCGCCCACATGAGGGTCTGGGCCGGCGTCGTCCAGTACACCTCCTTGGCGCAGGCGGCGTTCGTGCCGCGCCCGGCGTGGGCGATGAACTCGTTGAAGCCGTAACCGAGCGGCGCGTACCAGGCGGCGTTGAAGCAGCCGCTGAAGTAGGCGACGCGGAGCTGCGACGGGCATTCGAAGAGCTGGGCGTTCTTGGTGTAGGGGTTGATGATCTGGTGGATGGGCGGGGAGTCGCCCTGCCCCCAACAGCGCGTTGGCCAGGTCGGATAGAGCTGGTCGTAGTCCGATGCGTACTGCAGCACGGCCAGAGCCGTCTGCTTCAGGTTGCTCGAACAGGCCGACTGGCGCGCCTTCTCCCGCGCCTTCGCGAACACGGGGAACAGAATGGCTGCCAGGATGGCGATGATCGCGATCACCACCAGCAGCTCGATCAGTGTGAACCCGTTGCGTCGCATGGCATGACCTCCCCAGTTCCGCTCGGTGGCGCGACCGTCTCGGTCCCGTTGTTCCGGGCGCACCGCCAGCGCAACGGTCGGGTCGGTGGGGCAGGACTGGGCGGGCTTGGCGCCGAATCCTGGGTGCACGGGGCCGTCCATGAGCCGCCTGTTGCCGTTGCTCCCCGTGGTGCTGCCGCTCGTCCTCGCCGCCGCCGCGGCCGCCGAGGTCTCCCTCTTCGTCGCGCCCACCGGCAGCGACACCGCCGCCGGCACGAAAGCGGCGCCCTTCGCCACCCTCGAGCGCGCCCGCGACGAGGTGCGGAAACTCAATGCCGCCGGGCCGCGGCAGCCGATCAGCGTCCTCCTGCGCGGCGGCGTCTACCCGCTCGCCGCGACCATCGAGTTCACGCCCGCCGACAGCGGCACCGCCGACGCGCCCGTCACCTACGCCGCCGCTCCGGGCGAGCGGCCCGTGATCTCCGGCGGCCGGCGGATCACCGGCTGGCGCCGGGGCGAGGGCAACCTGTGGGTGGCCGACATCCCCGAGGTCAAGGCCGGCACTTGGTACTTCCACCAGCTCTTCGTCAACGGGGCGCGCCGCACCCGCGCACGCACGCCGAACGTCGGCTACCTTTACACCGGCGACGTGCTGGCCCCCATCAACCGCGGCAACCCGTGGGAGGCGAAGCACCCGTCGCACCACGGCTTCGTCTACCGCAACAACGATCTCACCACGTGGCACAACCCCGCCGACGCCATGGTGGTCATCTATCACTCCTGGACCACCTCCATTCACTACCTCGACGCCATCGACGCTGCCGCGCACACGGTGGACCTGGCGCCCATCTCCACCTGGCCCATCGGCTACTGGTGGGAGTACAACACGCGCTACCACGTGGAAAGCCTCCGCGAGGCGCTCGACGCGCCCGGCGAGTGGTACCTCGACCGCCAGGCCGGGACACTCTCCTACCTGCCGATGCCCGGCGAGGACATGCAGACCGCCGAGGTGGTCGCGCCGGTGGTCTCTCAGACGCTGCTGGCCTTCCGCGGCAAGCCCGAGGAGAAGCAGTTCGTCCAGCACCTGGCCTTCCGGGGGATCGCCTTCCACCACGCCGACTGCCGCATCGCCAAGGACATGCCCACCGACCAGCAGGGCGCGGTGGAGCGGCCGGCGACCGTCAATGCCGACGGTATGCGCAACTGCCTGTTCGAGGACTGCGAGATCGCTCACGCCGGGGAGAACGGCCTGTGGCTCGCCGCCGGCTCCACCGACAACGTGATCCGTCACTGCCGGATCTACGATCTCGGCGGCGGCGCGGTCTACATCGGGCCGCACGCCTACAAGGACGTGCCCGAGCTGCTCGTGCAGCGCAACACCGTGGAGAACTGCTGGCTGCACCACGGCTCACTGGTTTTTCGCGGCAGCTCCGGAGTGTGGGTCGGGCCGGCGTCGTACAACCGGGTGGTGCACAACGAGATCAGCGACTTCGGCCACCTGGGCATCAGTTGCGGCTGGTCATGGGGCTACGCGGCCTCGTCGGCCAATCACAACGAGATCGCTTGGAACCACGTCCACCACCTGTGCAACGGCCTCTTCAGCGACAGCGGCGGGATCTACCACCTGGGTGTGGCGCCCGGCACCACCATCCACCACAACGTGGTCCACGATGTGATCCCCACGCCCCTGATGGTCGGCGGCACCGGGATCTACCTCGACGAGGGCTCGTCGGGCGTGGTGGTGGAGAACAACATCGTCTACAACGTGGGCGCCGGCGGGTTCCACCAGCACTACGGCAAAGAGAACATCGTCCGCAACAACATTCTCGCCTTCGCGGGGCACAATCCGGTCACCTGCGCGCGGCCCGAGGAGCACCTGTCGTACACGTTCGAGCACAACATCGTGCTGTGCGACGAGGGCCAGGCCACCAGCGATCACTGGAGCCCGTTCCGCGCCAGGACCGCCTTCGACCACAACCTCTACTGGGACGTCTCCGGCAAGGAGCCGGCCTTCTCCGGGGTGAGCTGGGAGGAATGGCGGAAGAGCGGGCGGGATCCCAACTCCGTCATCGCCGACCCGCTGTTCGTCGACGCCGAGCACCGCGACTTCCGGCTGAAGCCCGGCTCGCCGGCGCTGGCAATCGGGTTCCAGCCGTTCGACCTCAGCGCGGTCGGGCTGGAGGGCGAGGCGGCCTGGGTCAACGCGCCGAAGCGGCTTCCGCGCGAGCCGCTCCCGGCCATCCCGCCGCCGCCCCCACCGCCCCCGCCACGGCCCTATCGCGACGGCTTCGAGAACGACACGGTCGGCAAGACGCCGTCGGCCTGGAGCGCCACGCCGGCCGACCAGCCGACCGCCATCCAGATCACCGATCAGGTCGTGCCGGGCGGGAAGTGCCTCCAGCTCACGGAGATCGAGGGGCTGAAGTACGGCTGGCAGCCCCACGTCTGGTACAACACGCGGCCGCACACGGAAGGCAAGGTGCGCTTCGCTTGCGACCTGATGAACTCGGCGGAGCACCCGTCGGTCTGCATGGTGATGTTGCGCGACTACAGTCAGAAGCAGTTCGAGTATCGCGAAGGGCCGCACATCGAGATCGGCGAGGACGGCACGCTGACCGGCGGCGGCAAGGCGCTGACGCACGTGCCGCTGGGGCAGTGGGTCCATCTGGAAGTGCTCGTGGAACTGAGTAGGCCGGGTTACCGCCTGGCCGTGACGGTGCGGGGGCAGCCCGAGCGGGTGTTCGACGGCGTGGCCTACGAGCACAAGGAGTTCGGCCAGATCGGCTGGGTGGGGTTTTCGAGCATGGGGAAGGTCGGCGCGACGTTCGTTGTGGATGACGTGGTGTTGGAGGGGGTGAAGCCGTAAGGCAGTGGGCAGGCTCTGCCCGGCGGTTGGAAACCGCGGCAACCATGCGAAGCCCACCGCCGTGGGCTTGCCGATCCGGAGTCCGCGCAGGCGGACTTTGTATGGTTGCCGCGGTTTCTAACCGCCGGGTCCGAGGTCGGAGGAACGCGGCGGCAGCGGGCCAAACCGCCCCTCGCCCGGCGAGTCCCAGCCATGCTCCACATCGACGGCAACGCCATCCACGCCGACACCCGCACCCTCACCGCCACCTTCACCAATGGCCTGCTCACCTCGCTGCGCAGCAAGGCCACCGGCGAGGAACTGGTCTCCGGCGTGGACCCCGCGCGCTCGGCGCTGCAGCTCGTCTATGCCAACCAGCCGGCCGTGGACGTGATCGGCAACCTGGCCGCCAGTATCAGCGTCCACCGTCTATCCGGTCACGCCGCGCAGTTCCGGCTCAGCGGCTGGGAGGCCGACGGCATCGTCACCGTCTCCGAGGACGAGGCGACGGGTGACCTGCTGGTCGAGCCGTCGGCCTACTCCTCGCGCCCCGGCGTGATGGCCTGCCGCTGGCTCCTTCCCGGCGTCCGCGGCGACCTCGAGCTGGCCGCGCCGTTCTTCCAGGGCTGCAAGCTGCCGCTCGGCGACCCGCTGCTCCAGCGCCGCTGGGGCTGGCCGATCTCCTGGGAGGCCGGGCTGGCGATCCTGCAGGGCGCGGCGGGCGGGTTCTGGGTCCACTGCCGCGACTCGCAGTATCGCTACAAGGCGCTCAACATCGCCGACGGGCAACTCGGCCTCGAGACCGATGCCTACGGGCCGCTCGACCGCGCGCTCGGCGCCGGCGGGCTGACCTGGCGGATCAACGTGCACCAGGGCGACTGGACCGTCCCCGCGGCGAGCTACCGCGCCTGGCTGCGCGCGGCCTACGGGCTCGACGCCGCGCAGGCCACGCGCAAGCCCTGGTGCTCCGAGCTGCGCTTCGCCCTGAGCTGGTACAACGGCGACCCCGCCGTCCTCGACGCCCTGGCGGCGCGGATCGAGCCGCGCCGGGTGCTGATCCACTTCTCCAACTGGCGCACCGACCCCTACGACGAGAACTACCCGACCTACGAGCCGTCGGGCCGCGCCCGCGAGACCATCGGCAAGGCG
>JACPDV010000412.1 GCA_016183835.1 Armatimonadota bacterium | reverse complement strand
GACTTCTTCCAGGCGACCATCGAGTTCGACGGCGGGGCGGTGGTCAACCTCGAATGCAACTGGATCCTGCCGCCGACCTACCCGAACCTGGTGGACTCCCGCTTCTTCGCGCTGTGCGAGCGTGGGGTGATCGACGTGGACCGGATGCGGAGCGAGCTGGAGGCGGTGGGTCCGGCGGGCTTCGAGCGCAACACGCCGACGGCCGGCGCGGCGCTGGGCCAGGTGGGCGGGTTCACGTTCGCGGCGGAGCGGCACTTCGTGGACTGCTGCCTGAGCGGTGCGGCGCCGCTGGTCGGCGCGGCGGACGGGGTGGCGCTGACGCGGGTGACGTGCGCCATCGTCGAGAGCTGTCGGAATGACGGGGCGGTGATCGAGCTGCGCTGATCTCACCTCGCCGGTCGCGGCACCCACTGGCGGAGCAGGCCGAGCAGCCCCGGGCCGCGCCAGTGCCCGCCGTCGTCGTCGATCAGCTCCACCGTCATCCCGGCCCGCTGCGCCGCGTCGCGCAGGGCCTCGGCGCAGGCGTAGGGGATCACCTGGTCGTGCCGCCCGGCGATGAGGGTCAGGCTGCGTGCCCTCGCCCGCCGCACCTGCCGCACCGGGTCGAGCACGCGCAACGCCGCCGCATGGCCTCGGGCGCTCATCCGCGGAGGGCGGGCCAGGCGCTTCACCAGCCAGTGGTCGGAGGTCCGGATCAGCAGCGGCAGGTCGCCTCCGGCGCCCCATAGGCGCAGCTCGGCCTCGGCGAACGCCTCGGGGTGCGCCGCCGCCACGCCGACCGCCAGGCAGCCGCCGAGCGAGTAGCCTGACAGCCCAGTCACCCGCCAGCCGAACGACCGGCAGGCATCGACCGCGCGCCGGGCGTCGAGGGCGAGCTGCCGTGCGATCGCCCGGTAGCCGGTCAGGTCGACGTTCGCCAGCGCCGGCCACGGCTCGCCGCGCTGCTCGTAGACCGGGAGCGGGAGGCAGAGCACGCGGCGCGGCGGGTCGAAGCTCAGCACGAAGGCCATGCTCTCGACCTCCACCTGCCACGGATGCGCCGGGCCGGAGCTGAGGAGGTGAAGGGTGATGCCGTCGTCGTCTACGTCGGGCGGCTCAAACAGGAGGGCCTTCACCGGCTGCGGCGCGCCGCTCGGGCCACGTGTGTCGAACTGCAGTTCGCGCACGCGCAGGTCCACGAGCGGCGTGTGCAGGTGGTCTCCGAGCCGCGCCACGAGCGATGCCGGCACGAAGCTGAAGAGGCGTTCGAGCGGCGACGTGGCCTCCTCGGCGTGCACTCCGAGCGGCACGGCCTGGCAGGCTCGGTAGTCGGTGGCGAACTGGCGGTAGGCGAGCGGCTCGACGAGCGCCGGCCAGGCGACGCAGGCGGCCGCCGCGGCCACGGCTACCCCGGCGAGGCCGAGGCGGATGGAACGTCGTCGGGCCGATGGTGCGCTGGACATGGCTGCCCCGGGGCGATTGTACGCGACGAGTTGGTCGCGCGCCACGGTGGCGGCGCATAGGGGGCTGTGCTATGGTTGCCGCTGTCCGCCCCGGAGGATGCCGTGCCCAACCCCATCACCCTCGAATCCGCCCTGGACAAGCTGATCGTCGACCAGGACACCGGCCGTCTGCTGTCGCTCCGCGCCAAGGCGGATCCGGAGGTGGAGCTGCTGGCCGGCGCGCCGGACGACCCCGTGTTCGGGCTACAGTACATCGACGAAGAGGGGCAGTACCGCAGCGTCAGCTCGGCCGATGGCGTGGGGTTCCGGTGCCTCCTCGCCGACGACGAATGGGGCACCTTCCTCGGGGTCACTTACGTGGAGCTTGGCGGGCTCGAACTGCACCTGCGCTTGTCGATAGGTACCTGTAGCGAGGTGTCTACTTTCCGCTTCCAGGCCCAGGTGTGGAACCGCACCGGTCTGCGCATCATGGACGTGCAGTACCCCTTTGTAGTCGTCCCGCAGAACGGCCAGTTCCTGCTACCGGTTGGCCACGGCGGGCGGCTGGCCAACCCGGCGCACCTTCCTACCGACGAGCCGGCCCGCTGGCAGATGGCCCCCGAGAACGGTAACTCGCCCCACTACCCAGGCCGTGTCTTCGCCCAGTTCCTGGCCCAGTGCAGCGAAGCGAGCGGCGTCTACCTGGCTTGCGACGATACTGCAGGAAACGTGAAGCTGCTCCAGGCGCTCCGCCGTGCGTCGGGCGTGCGGCTGGGCGTTGCGCACGTGGGCGACTGGCCGGTGAACGGCAAACGGCAGTTGGAGTACCACACGCACCTGCGCAGCTTCCAGGCCGACTGGCACGACGCTGCGGACATCTATCGCGACTGGGCGCTCCAGCAGACTTGGGCTACGCCGCTCACGAAGCGCGAGGACATCCCGGCGTGGCTGCTCGACTCGCCGCCGCATGTCACCATCCGCCTGCAAGGCTACGTGGACGACGGGCCCGCGCCGCCGATCGAGGAGTTCCTGCCCTATGAGAAGTGCCTGCCGCTCCTGCAAGGCGTCTCCGACGCGGTGGGCGCGCCGCTGGTGGCGGTGATGATGTCGTGGGAGCGCGGCGGGCCGTGGGTCTACCCCGATTGCTTCCCGCCGGTGGGCGGCGAGGAGTCGGTACGGGCCTTCATCGCCGAGGCGCGCGAGCGCGGTTGGCACGTCGGCTCCTTCTGCAACGGCACGCGCTGGGTGCTGAAGCACCTGTTCAACGGCTACGACGGCACGGCGTACTACGAAGCGCACCACGGCGAGCGCACCGTCTGCCGCCAGGCCGACGGCGAGCCGTGGCGGGAGTACTGGGACCAGAACTGGCGGCCCAGCCTGTGCGGCTGCATGGCCCAGGCGGAGACGCACCGCATCGCGCGGCGGTTCGTCGAGCGGCTCGTCCGGTGGGGGATGGAGTCGATCCAGTTCTTCGACCAGAACTGCAACGCCGCGACGTTCCCGTGCTTCGCCTACGACCATGGGCATCCGCCGGCTCCCGGCAAGTGGATGGCCGCGGCGATGGCCGACATCACCACGGCGTTCCCCATTCTCACCCCTGTCAGTCAGGAGGTCGCCCCACCCCCGAAGGGCAGCAGCTTCCCGGAGCTGCCCGACGGCCTGCAGGTGGCCTACTCCACCGAGAACCCGTGCAACGAGTTCTGCTTGCCGCTCTTCGCCCAGAGCGACTGCCGCATCAGCGTGCCGAGCAGCGGCGAGGGCGACTACGTGCCGCTCTACCACTACCTCTACCACGAGTGCACCATCCTCCACGGGATGATGAGCATCGGCCCCGAGCCCTACGCCATCGAGACGCGCACGGCGTGGGGTGGGGTGTGGGGGCAGATCCCCGGCGCGGTGCTGTGCGGCGATGGGACGCTGCTCAACCGCGAGACCTACAACTGGGCCGAGTGGGAGCCGAAGGTAGGGAGCAGCGCGAACGCCCTGGCGATGATCCGCTCCGTGACGGCGATGCGGCGCGGGGCGGGGCGCGACTTTCTGGTCTACGGCCGGATGCAGCGCGAGGCAAAGGTGAGAGGCGAGGTGATCAGTTGGACCCACGGCCGCGAGCGCGAGGTGCCGGCGGTGGCGCACGCGGCCTGGCGGTCGCCGGATGGCCGGCACGCGGTGGTGTTGGCCAACTGGACGGACCAGCCGCGGCAGGTCAAG
>JACPDV010000411.1 GCA_016183835.1 Armatimonadota bacterium | reverse complement strand
GCGGCACCATCCCGCACCAGACCCAGTGCCGGGTGCAGTGCGCCGACGTGCTCCTCAAGCCGGCGGCGCCGGGTACCGGCGTGATCGCCGGCGGCGCCGTGCGCGCCGTGATGGAGGCCGCCGGCGTGAGCGACGTGCTGACCAAGAACCTGGGCAGCACCAACCCGGTGAACATCGTCTGGGCCACCCTGGAGGCGCTGCGGGAGCTGCGCACGGTGGACGAAGTGGCCGAGCTGCGCGGCAAGACGGTGGCCGAGATCGGCTTCGTCTCGCGCGCGGGAGGGGCGTGATGGCACGGTTGAAGGTGACCCTGCTGCATAGCTCGGCGGGGCGGAAGCAGGATCAGCGCGAGACGGTGCGCTCGCTCGGTCTGCGGAAGATCCGGCAGACCGTGGTCCACGATGACAACCCGACCATCCGTGGGATGGTCAGTCGGGTGAGTCACCTGGTGAGCGTGGAAGAGGTGACAGAATGAGGCTCGACGAGCTGCAGCCCAACGAAGGGGCGCGGAAGACGCCCAAGCGGGTGGGCCGCGGCCGCGCTTCGGGCGACGGCAAGACCTGCGGGCGCGGCACGAAGGGC
The DNA here is from genome assembly GCA_016183835.1 of Armatimonadota bacterium. Classification (GTDB taxonomy): domain Bacteria; phylum Armatimonadota; class UBA10988; order UBA10988; family UBA10988; genus JACPDV01. The sequence continues at coordinate 6,067 of JACPDV010000411.1, read as the reverse complement.
CAGCACGCGCGAGGCTCCGTGCGGCCCGGGTTCGAGGGCGGCCAGACGCCGCTCCACATGCGCACGCCAAAACTCCGCGGCAACACCAAGAAGCGCTCGCGGAACATCGGCCTCTTCCGGCCCGATTACGCCATTGTGAACGTCGGCGCGCTGGCGGTGTTCGAGGCCGGCGCCGAGGTCGACCATGAGATGCTGGTCCTGCTGGGGATCTGCCGCGCCGGCAAGTCCGGTCTGCGGGTCCTCGGCGACGGCAGCCTCGAGGTCGCGCTGACGGTTCGTGCGGGCCACTTCAGCGCCGCGGCGAAGGCCAAAATCGAGGCCGCCGGCGGCAGCGCGGTGCTGGTGGGAGCCGACAGCAGCGAGTAGCGCGGCCCGGCCGCGAGGTGCCTACGATGAAGATGATCGGTCAGCTCAAGGAGGCGATGAAGCTCGAGGACCTGCGCAAGCGCATGCTGTTCCTCGTCTACGGCTTCACCATCTTCATGGTCGGCCGCCTCATCCCCCTCTCCACGGTGGACGCGAGCGCGCTCGAGAACATCTTCGGCGGGGACGACCTGTTCGGCGTGCTGAACATGTTCTCGGGCGGCGCGCTCAAGCAGTTCAGCATCTTCGCGCTGGGCGTGATGCCCTACATCAACGCCTCCATCATGTTTCAGTTGCTGACCATCGCCCTGCCCCAGCGCAAGCAGTTGGCGCAGGAGGGCGAGACCGGCAGGGCCCAGATCGCCTCCTGGACCCGCTGGCTCACCGTGGTCCTGGCCATCTTCCAGGGCGTCGGGCTGACCACGGTGCTGAAGGGCATGGGGGCCCTCCAGGTCGGGCTGTGGGGCCAGTTGGAGATCATCCTCAGCGTCACCGGCGGGAGCATGTTCCTCCTCTGGCTGGGCGAGCAGATCACCGAGAAGGGGCTGGGCAACGGCGTCTCGCTGATCATCTTCATCGGCATCATGGCCACCTTCCCGGCGCAGGTGTTCCAGACCGGCACGTTGATCTACAACGGCGCCGCCGAGGTCTACCAGGTGGTGGCGCTGTTCCTCCTGGTCGGCATCATCATCGCCGGGTGCGTGGTGGTGCAGCAGGGCGAGCGGCAGATCCGCGTGCAGTACGCGCGCCGAGTGGTGGGCAACAAGATGATGGGCGGCTCGTCCACCTTCCTGCCCATGAAGGTCAACCAGGCCGGGGTGATGCCCATCATCTTCGCCATTTCGGTGGCCCTCTTCCCGCGCACCATCGTGACCTTCATTCCCAGCCAGGCCGACTGGATGATCTGGCTCCGGACGGTGGTCACCGACTGGTTCACGCCGAGCATGGGCCCCCACTCCTGGTTCTCGCTGAGCTTCTACTTCTGTCTGGTGGTCGGCTTCACGTACTTCTACACCGCGGTGACCTACGATCCCACCGACGTGGCCGACAACCTGAAGAAGTGGGGCGGGCAGATCAAGGGCATCCGGGCCGGGAGCGAGACCGCCAAGTACATCGACCGTGTGCTCACCCGCATCACCTTCGCCGGGGCGATCTTCCTGGGCATCATCGCGCTGACGCCGTACCTGGTGCCGGCCGCGACGCACATCAGCACCTTCGGCCTGGTGGGCGGTACCTCCCTGCTGATCGTGGTCGGGGTGGCCCTCGACACGATGCAGCAGGTCGAGGCGCATCTCCTGATGCGCCACTACAAAGGGTTCATCGGCTAGGAGACCGGACGTGCGCCTGATCATCTTCGGCCCGCCGGGGGCGGGCAAGGGCACGGTGGCGAAGCAGGTGACGCAGCAGGCCGGGGTGCCGCACATCTCGACCGGCGACATGCTGCGCGCGGCCGTGGCCGCGGGGAGCGAGCTGGGACGGAAGGTCAAGAGCGTGCTGGACGCCGGTGCGCTGGTCAGCGACGACCTGATCATCGAGCTGGTGCGCGACCGGCTGGCCCGGGCCGACGCGGCGGGCGGGTGGCTGCTCGACGGCTTCCCGCGGACGATGCCGCAAGCCGAGGCACTGGCCGGCCTGCTGGACGAGCTGGACCAGGCGGTGAGCCTGGTGATCCTGATCGATGTGGCCGACGAGATCATTGTTGAACGGCTGGCGGGACGGCGGGTGTGCCTCAAGTGCGGGGCCACCTACCACATCACCTTCAGCCCGCCGAACGTCGCCGGCGTGTGTGACGCGTGCGGCAGCGAGGTGGTCCAGCGCGAGGACGACAAGCCGGACACCGTGAGGAAAAGGTTGGCGACTTACGCCGCGCAGACGGAACCACTGGTACACTACTATGAGGGCCAGGGCGTGCTGCAGCGGTTCGATAACAGCGGCGCGCCGGAAGAGACCGTGGCTCGGGTGGCCCAGGCGCTGACGGCCCTGGGCGGCTGAGCAGGAGCGGAGCGGATGGCGAACACCGGCAAGATCGAGGTCGAGGGTGTGGTCAAGGAAACGCTGCCGAATGCCAACTTCCTGGTGGAAGTGGAGCAGGGCGGGAGCAAGTACCGGGTCCACGCCCACGTGTCGGGCAAGATCCGGATGCACTTCATCAAAATCCTGCCCGGCGACCGGGTGCTGGTGGAGCTGACGCCTTACGATCCCACGCGGGGTCGCATTCTCTACCGGTACAAATGACGCCGGGGCCGCGCGGAGAGCAGCCATGAAGGTACGATCGTCGGTCAAGAAGCGGTGTGAGCGGTGCAAGATCATCCGCCGGCGCGGGGTGGTGCGAGTGATCTGCACCAATCCGAAGCACAAGCAGCGGCAGGGTTGAGGTCGGAGGAAGCTCGTGGCCCGCATTGCAGGAGTGGATCTTGCTGACTTCAAGCGCCTCCAGGTGGCGCTGACCTACATTTACGGGATTGGCCGGAGCCGGGCGCTGGAAGTCTGCGACATCTGCGCGCTCGATCCGCTCGCCCGGATCGGCGAGCTCAGCGACGAAGAGCTGAACCGCATCCGCGAGGTGGTCGACCGCGACTACCGCGTCGAGGGCGACCTGCGGCGCGAGGTGCAGGCCAACATCCGGCGGCTGATCGAGATCGGCTCGTACCGCGGCCGGCGGCATCGCATGGGGCTCCCGGTGCGGGGGCAGCGGACCAAGACCAATGCCCGCACGCGGAAGGGCAAGCCGAAGACGGTGGGCCGGCGCAAGAAGGGCGCGTAGAGGACCAGGAGCGAGCGGATGCGACAGAAGCAAGATCGGGAGTCGGGCGGTGGGCGGCGGCGTGAGCGGCGTCAGGTGCCGGTGGGCATCGTGCACATCCAGTCCACGTTCAACAACACCATCGTCACCATCACGGACACCGCCGGGCAGGTGGTTTCCTGGGCCTCGAGCGGCACGGTGGGGTTCAAAGGCACCAAGAAGGGCTCGCCGTTTCCGGCGCAGCTCGCCGCCGAAGCGGCGGCCAAGCGGGCCATGGATATGGGCATGCGGCGCTGCGAAGTGCACATCAAGGGACCCGGCGGCGGCCGCGAGATGGCGGTCCGCGCCATCGAGAGCGCCGGGCTCGAGGTGACGGTCATCAAGGACGTCACGCCCATCCCGCACAACGGGTGCCGCCCGCCCAAGCGCCGGCGCGTCTAGTGGACTTTGGAGGGATCATGATCGACGTCGCAGGCAAACAACCGGTTGTGGAGCCCTTGCGGGTCGCGCCCGATTACGGCAAGTTCGTCATCGAGCCGCTCCCCCACGGCTTCGGAACCACCCTGGGCAACGCCCTTCGCCGGGTCTTGCTCAGCTCCATTCCCGGCGTGGCCGTCACCACCGCGCGGATCGAGGGCGTGTCCCACGAGTTCACCACCCTCCCGCACGTGCGCGAGGACATGACCGAGCTGATCCTCAACCTCAAGGAGCTCGCCTTCCAGTTCACGCAGCCGTCGGCCGCCGCCCTCGAAGAGCACCAGGAGTGGCGCGGGCGGATCGTCGCCGAGGGCATCGGCGAGGTCACCGGCGCCGATGTGCTGGTGGATGGCGACATCAGCGTGGTCAACCCTGAGCTGCACCTCGCCACCCTGACCCACGAGGAAGCCCGGCTCTACATCGAGCTAAGCATCGAGGTGGGCATCGGCGTGGTGCCGGCCGAGCGGCACGACGTGAGCCAGCTCGGGCTCGGCGTGGTCCCCATCGACAGCCTCTTCACCCCGGTCCTGCGGGTGAACCACCTGGTCGAGAGCACGCGCGTGGGTCACCTCACCGACCTCGATCGGCTGATCCTGGAGATCTGGACCAACGCCGCCATGACGCCCAACCAGGCGCTCTCCACCGCGGCGCGCACGCTGGCCGGGTACTTCCGCCTGTTCTTCGACTTCCGCGCCGAGCCGCGCGACGAGCGCTCTGCCGGCTCACCCAGGCTCGAGGATGCCGGCCCGCGGAGCGAGCTGCTCGAAAGCAAGATCGAGGAGCTCGATTTCAGCGTGAGGACCTACAACTGCCTGAAGAAGGAAGGCATCAACACCATCGGCGAGCTGATCCAGTTCAACGAGCGGTCGCTGCTCGACATCCGCAACCTGGGTCAGAAATCGCTCAACGAGATTCGGCAGAAGCTGGCCGAGCGGCAGCTTCATCTGGCCGACGACGAGGAGTAGACCAGATGCGACACCGCAAGGCGAACCCCAAACTGGGGAAGCCCACCGACCAGCGCCTGGCGCTGCTGCGCGGGCTGGCCGCCGGCATGGTGCTCGACAGCCATGTGGAGACCACGCTGGCCCGCGCCAAGGTGGCCCGGCCGTTCGTCGAGAAGCTGGTCACCAAGGCGGTGCGCGGGCGCCGGCTCGACCAGGCCGCCGACGCCTCCACCGACCAGGTGCAGCGCCAGGAGCTGCGGGCGCAGGCCATCCATCTCCGCCGGCTGGTGCGCCGCGACCTGCACAATCCGAACCTGGTGAAGCACCTCTTCGACCAGGTGGCGCCGCATTTCGTCAGTCGGGCGGGTGGGTATACCCGCATCATGCGGACGGGCCGCCGCCGCGGCGACGGCGCCGAGATGGCCATCCTGTCGTTCGTCGAATGAGCCGTGATCCGCGCGGTGGTGGCTTATGATGGGACCGAGTTCTGCGGCTTTCAGCGGCAGCTCGGCGACCGCACGGTGCAAGGCGAGCTGGAAGCGGCGTTGGCCCGGCTCACGGGTGAGCCCGTGGCGGTGCGGGGCGCCGGCCGGACCGATGCCGGCGTGCATGCGCGGGGTCAGGTGATTGCGTTTCGCGGCGGGAGCATCCCGCCCGAGCGGGTCGGCGTGGCGGTCAACCGGTGGCTGCCCGGCGACGTGGCGGTGCGGCGCTGTGAGCCCGCGCCGGAGACGTTCGACCCGCGGCGCGACGCGACGGCGCGCGTGTACTCCTACACGCTGGTGCTGGATCGGGAGCGCGAGCCGCTCAGGGACCGGTTCGCGACGCGGGTGGAGCCACGGCTCGATCTGGCGGCGATGCAAGCCGCCGCGGCCGGGCTGGTAGGCGAGCACGATTTTGCTCAGTTCGCCTGTCAGGGCGGGCAGACCGGGTCCACCCGGCGCAGCCTGCGGCGGGCGCAGTGGACGGTGGAGGGCGAGCTGGTGCGCCTCTGGTTCGAGGCCGACAGCTTCCTCTACCACCAGGTGCGGTTGATGATGGGCGCCCTGCTCGAGATCGGGCGGGGCAAGTTCGAGACCGGGTTGGTCGCGGACATGCTGGCCGGCCGGCCGCGTCCGCCGGAGGTGGCGGTGGTGCCGCCCACGGGCCTCGTGCTGGAAGAGGTCCGCTACGACAGGCAGGAAGAGTTGGCATGAGAACCGAGAGTGCGAAGCCGGAAGACTTTGTGGACCGCCGCCGGTGGTACGTGATCGATGCGCAGAACCGGCCGCTGGGCCGCGTGGCCACCGCCGCCGCGAAGCTGCTGCGCGGGAAGCACCGGCCCATGTTCACACCGCACGTGGACTGCGGCGATCACGTGGTCGTGATCAATGCTTCCAACGTGGCCCTGACCGGCCGGAAGGCCGAGCAGGAGATGTCGTACCGCCACAGCGGGCATCCCGGCGGGCTGAAGGCCATCTCGCTGGGTCAGTTGCGCCAGACCAAGCCGGACCGGCTGGTACGGCAGGCGGTGCGCGGGATGCTCCCCAAGACGTCCCTC
>JACPDV010000410.1:4937-15943 GCA_016183835.1 Armatimonadota bacterium | reverse complement strand
GGGATCAGCATCATCTACCAGGAGTTCAACCTGGTGCCCTCGATGTCCGTCGAGGAGAACATCTTCCTCGGGCGCGAGCCGACCTTCGGCTGGGGGCTGGTCAACTGGGCCGCCATGCGCCGCCGGGCCAACGAGCTGCTCGACAGCATCCAGGCCCACATCGATCCCGCGGCGCCCGTGGAGACCCTCAGCGTGGCCCAGCAGCAGATGGTCGAGATCGCCAAGGCCGTGTCGGTCGAGGCCCGGGTGATCGCCATGGACGAGCCCAGCGCCACCCTCACCGAGCACGAGCTGCTGCACCTCTTCGAGCTGATCGGCCGGCTGAAGGCCGGCGGCGTGGGGGTGATCTACATCTCCCACCGGCTGGAAGAGATCGATGCCATCGCCGACCGCGTCACCGTCCTCCGCGACGGCAAGCATGTCAGCACCGACCCGGTCAAGAACGTGAACCGGGACGAGATCATTCGCCGCATGGTGGGCCGCCCGCTGACCAACCAGATCCCCAAGAAGCCCGCGCCCATCGGCGAGGAGGTGCTCCGCGTCGAGTCGCTCACCCGCCGCGGGGTGATCGAGGACATCAGCTTCAGCGTCCGCGCCGGCGAGGTCGTGGGCCTGGCCGGTCTGGTGGGTGCCGGCCGCACCGAGGTCGCCCGCGCCATCTTCGGCGCGGACCCCATCGACGCCGGACAGGTCTACATTGACGGCGTGCCGCTCCGGGTCCGCCACCCGGCCGACGCCGTACGGGCGGGGATCGGGCTGGTGACCGAGGACCGCAAGTCGCAGGGGCTGGTGCTGGAGATGGTGGTGCGCGAGAACACCACCCTGGCCAACCTGTCGGCGGTGAGCCGCGGCGGCATCATCCAGCGCTCAGCCGAGACGGCGGCCAGCACCAGGTTCGTCGGCGACCTGGACATCCGCACCCCCTCCATCGAGCAGACGGTGCGGCTGCTGAGTGGTGGCAACCAGCAGAAGGTGGTGCTCGCCAAGTGGCTCTTCGCCGCGGCCAAGGTGCTGATCTTCGACGAGCCCACGCGCGGCATCGACGTCGGCGCCAAGACCGAGATCTACGAGCTGATGAACCAGCTCGCCGCCCGCGGCGCGGCATTGCTCATGATCTCCTCGGAGCTGGAGGAGGTGCTGGGGATGAGCGACCGGGTGCTCGTCATGCACGAGGGCAGGCTGGCCGGCGAGCTGTCGCGCGAGCAGGCCACGGCCGAGGCCGTGATGCGGCTGGCCACCGGCCACGAGCTGGTTGCCACCGGGTAGCCCGGGTCAGCGGGCCTGCTTGCCCCTCAGCACGATGTCGTCGTTGGTCGGGTCGCCGCCGCCGGAGTCGCCGCCACTGTCCGAGCCGCCATCGTCGCCGCCGTCGCTGCCGCCGGTATCGGGGGGCGGCGTATAGCCCGAGTCGCCGCCGCTGTCCGGGGGCGGCGTATAGCCCGAGTCGCCGCCGCTGTCTGGGGGCGGAGCGTAGCCCGAGTCGCCGCCGCTGCCACCCGACGAGCCGCCGTAGTCGTAGCTGTTGTCGTAGCCGTAGCTGTAGTCGTAGCTGTAGTCGTAGCCGTCGCTGCTCGAGCCGAGGATGTAGAGTGCCAGCAGGCCGCCGTCGAGGGCGCTCCAATGGCCGGACGTATGGTGGCTCGGCACGGCGAAGTCCTGCGGCCAGCCCTCGTACCAGCATTCCAGCGTACCGTGGCGGGCCGCGGTGCTCCAGGTGCCCACGAACCGCACCCCGAGGGTAATGAACCGGCGGGAATCGAGCGGGTGCTGCGCGCCGAAGAACGCGCCCCTCACGTCCAGCGTGGCGTTGCGCAGCAGCAGTCGGCGGTCCGCGTCGATGCGCCCATCCAGCTCCTCGTCGGCTCCGCTGTTGGACGAGATCCGAGCCGTGGCGGTGGCGTCCTGTTCGATCCACAGGTCGAGCCGGGCGCCGCGCCGGTAGTCGCCCAGGTTGCCGGTGTAGCGCCCCACCAGGGCAGTGCGGTGGGCGCTGATGGCCTCGCTCGTGGGACGCACGTACGGTCCGGAGTCACCCCCGCCGCAGCCCGAGACGAAGCCGAACGCCGCCAACAGCAGCGGCAGCAGACAATGCGAGCGCATCTCGGTCTTCCTGAAGGATCGGGACGCGCCGGCACGGAGCGATGTCAACCCTGCGGGGCACGCTCGCCCTGCTGCGCCCAGAGCTGCCCGGCGGAGATCACGCCGCGAAAGGTGAGGTTGGCGTCGCCGGCCAGGTCCGGCACTCGGCCACGGGCGGTCGGGGTCCGCCACACGTGGGCCCCGGCGGAGCCGCGCCCGTGGCCGCGGTCCACCACCCGGCCGCCCTCGCCCGGCGAGAAGTACCAAGCCCCGTCGAGGTCGGCGAGCCGCTCGGGAAGCACGATGTGGAGCCCGTGCTCGGCGGCCCGGCGGGCGTACACCGCGCGCTCTTCGCCGCTCATCGTCGGCCGGCCCTCGCCGGCGTAGTAGCGGGTCTCGGGCATCTCCGGGCCGACCAGCGCGTAGAGCCACTGTGCCTCGGTAGGGAGCTGCTTGCCGCAGGCGTAGGTGTAGGCGCAGCAGGCCTGGTAGCTGACTCCGGTCACCGCCTCGGCCGAGCTGCCAAAGGCCGGCGCGTCGCCCTGCCAGGTGGGCAGATAGGTGTCCCGGTCCACGGCGTAGGCGGTCACCCGCGACGGCAGCCACATCGGGTGGCGGCTGACGAACTCGTTGAACATCGCGTTGGTGACCGGCCGGCGGTCGATGAAGAAGGCCGGAAGCTGCACGCCCATGCGAACGAAGACATAGCCCTCGGAAGTGAGCCAGGCCGGCTTGCGCCACGGCGTGCCGCCGCGATAGGCCTCGGCCCGGCGCTGGAAGGCGCGGAGGAAGACCCGCCGGCCGCGCGGCGTGAGGCCCAGGATCAGGTGCCTCACCTCGGCCGGGGCGTCTTTCTTGAGCGCCTCGGGCCGGGTGGGCATGGAGGGCCAGTCGAGCACCTCGGTCACCGACACCGGCACGGGCAGCTCGTACTCGCCACCGCTGATGAAGGCCATCGACGCGCCGTCGGGTGCGCGGTAGTCGGCGGTGACCATGCGGAAGCGTTCGGTCTGGCGGGCCAGCTCCTCGTCGTCGCGGGCAGCCAGACACACCGCGCGGGCGAGCAGCCAGCGACCGTAGGGCGAGAGTACGTCGGGCGGGGCGGCCATGAGTTGGTACGCGTCGGCGATGGCCTCGCCGGCGCGCCGCCCGCCGATGGCGCACCAGCCGGGGAGCCGCGCCGCCAGGAGCCGGTAGCGGACCATCGCCAGCGGCCCGTCCCAGGTCGAGGAGAGCAGCGCCGCGGGACTCGGCGGCCGCCCGGTGACATGCTGATAGAGCCGCTCGGCGAGCGCCTCCTCCTCGGGCAGCACGGCGGGACAGAGCGGCTCGCGGGAGGAGTGGTACCACACCGCCGAGGCCTTCGCCTCGTCCACGCGGAACCACGACATGGCGAGCTCGCCCAGGGCGCCCGCCTCCACCACCTTGCGCAGCCGGAGCAGCCCGTCGACCAGCGTGTCGCCGCCGGCGCGCCCGGCCCGGCGGATCGGCACGCGGCTGGCCGGCCCGCGCTTCGCGCTGCCGCCCATCAGGAACCGCAACCGCCGCCAGAACGTGTAGGCCACCGCCGGCTACTCCTCGATCCGCCGGAACCACGGCAGGTGCTCGGGCATCAGCTCCTCCACCCAGGCCAGCACCCGCTCCGCATCGTTGCCCTCCATCAGCGCCTTCATCAGCAGCTCTGCCGCCTGGTCGCTCGAGATCCCCTTCCGCAGCATCGCCGCCGCCTGGTAGTAGTAGCCCTCCACGTTGTGCCGATCCAACTCCACCGCCTGCATGGCGTAGCGGGTGCAGCGATCCGGGTCATCGGCGTCGAGCAGGAGCCCGCACAGCGCCAGGAGCACTTCGGCCTCCAGCTCGTCGGCGACGAGCCCCTCCTCCGACACCAGCCGGCCCTCCGAGGCCAGCCGCTCCGCCGGATCGCGGATCTTGTGCAGGGCTCGTTCATAGTGTTCCCGCGCCGCGTCCGGTTCATTCAACAACCGGTGCGCGCGGCCGAGGAGCCGACTGATCAGGACCGCCTGGTGGCACTCGGTCCGCCCTTCCTCCTCTTCTGCCGTGTGCTCCCCACGATCGCCATGTCGGAGATTAAATCGACGATGCACACGTTCTGGAAACCCGCCGGGAAGAAAAAAGTGAAGGTCGTGGAGCCGGAGGGCGAATATGTCTTCTAAATCCGCGTCCCCATCGGGAGTCGTCGGCCTCTTCGCCGATCCGCTGGGCTGCCTTCGAGGCGCCTTCCACGACCCGCTCCCACCAACGCATCAACGTCACTCCATTTCCCATTATACGCCGAGCGTCAACGCGGCCACGTTGCGAGCGCGTGGCGCCACCGTGGGCCGGGTTGGTGTCTCTAACTCTTGATGGACCTCGACCAGGCCCTGGCGTTGCAGCGGCTCGGCGCTCTCGTGCTGCTCGGCTGGTTCGCCGGACGGGTGGCGCGGGTGCGGGTGCCGTCGCGCGCCCCGTCGGCGTCGCGCGCGCTGCTCGCCTACACGGCGGCCATCGCCGGCGTATTCGCCGCGATCTTCAGTTGCCAGACCTTCTGGACCCTCTTCGCCGGCGACCTGCCGCACTACCGCCAGGTCGAGCGCTTCGACCCGCGCGTGTGGCAGCTCAGCCGGGCCGGCGACCGGCGCGCCGTCACCGACCGCAAGGGCGTCGAGCTGATCCGCAACGAGGCCCGCGACGGGCGCGTGCTGCGGGTCTACCCGCGCGGCGCCGAGACCGCCCACGTCACCGGCTACTTCGACCGCGTCTACGGCAAGTCCGGCATCGAGGGCGCCTGCGACGCCTACCTCGCCACCGCGCGGCGCAGCGCCTTCGCCGCGCTGAGCGAGCTGTCGCAGCCCACCGGCCTGCCGGCGCCGCTCCGCCTGACGCTGGACGTACGCCTCGAGCACGCCGCCTGCTCGGCCCTCGCCGGGCGGCGCGGCGCGGTGGTGGTGCTCAATCCCGTGCAGGGCGACGTCCTCGTCCTCGCCAGCAGCCCGTCGTTCGACCCGTCCCGCGTCTTCGAGAGCTTCCCCGAGCTGCAGGCCGACCCGGCGCGGCCGCTCCTCGACCGCGCGCTCCAGGGGCTCTACCCACCGGGCTCGACCTTCAAGCCGGTGGTGGCGGCCACGGCGCTGGCGGCCGGCTATCCGCTCGCCACCGCGTTCGAGTGCGGGCCGAACGGATACCTGCCGCCGGGCGACACGCGGCGCATCCTCGACTACGAGGCGGCCGAGCGGGTCGGATGGCCGGGTCACGGATTGCTCGACTTGCCGCGCGCGACGGCTTGGTCGTCGAACACCTACTTCGCCTGGCTGGGGGTGCAGCTCGGCGGCCCGGCGCTCCTCGCCGGCGCCCGCTCAATGGGCTGGGAGCGCGCCTGGGACCTGGTGCCGGGCGCCTGGACCGGCCCGGACCTGGTGGCCTCGGCGGGCCGCCGCCCGCACGGCCGGCAGAAGGCCGGCGACACGGCGCGGTGCGCCATCGGGCAGAGCGAGATCCTGATCAGCCCGCTCGGCCTGGCCACCGTGGCCGGCACCATCGCCAACTACGGCACGGTGACCCCGCCGCGCCTGCTCCTCGACTCCGCCGGCGCCGGCGGGTGGCGCGCCATGCCGGCGCGTACTGCGCGCGACGTGCAGCGGCTGATGCGCGGCGTGGTGGAGCTGCCCGGCGGCACCGGCCGCGGGCTGCGGCTGCCCGGCCTGGCCGTGGCCGGCAAGACCGGCACGGCGCAGGCGCACGGCTGGGTGATCGCCTTCGCCCCGGCGGAGCGGGCCACCCTGGCGCTGGCGGTGGTGATCGAGAACGGCGGCACCGGGAGCCGCGCGGCGGTGCCCGTGGCGCGGGCCGTGCTGGAGGCGGCCCGGGCGGCCGGCTACTTCCCGGCGGCGAGGGAGCACTGAGATGGGACGCCCGCGCGAGCGCTGGCTCCTGGTGCACGTGGCCATCCTCCTGGCCGCCTTCGATCTGGGTCTGGCGGCGCAGCGCATGCTCAGCGGGCAGGCGCTCTGGGCCGGGCGCGATGCGGCGCTGTTGGGGGGCTATCTGGCGGCGCTCTGGCTCCTCCACCGGGCGCTGGTGGCGATGGGGGTGCGCGGCGACGAGGCGATCGTGCCGCTGGTCGGGCTGCTGAGCGGGCTGGGCGTGCTGGTCCGGCTGCGGCTGGGCGGCACGGCGCCGGGCTGGCCGCCGGGGAGCTGGTGGCTGGTGCGCGCCGGCAGCCTGGCCGTGCTCGCCGGAGCCGTGTGGGTCTGCCGCCGGCGGATCCTCTGGCTCGATGCCGCAGCCTGGCTCTGCGGGCTCGCGGCGCCGGTGCTGGTGTACGTCCTGATCCGCCACGGCACGGCCTATCGCGGCGCCATGTTCGGCCCCGGCCTGACCACACCCACCGAGCTGCTCAAGCCGCTCCTGGTGATCTTCCTCGCCGGATTCTTGAAGCAGCGGCGCTACGCGGTGGAGACGGCGGTCTTCCTCGGCATCTGGGCGGCGACCCTGGTCCTGCTGAAGAAGCAGCACGACTACGGCATGATCGCGATCCTGGCGGCGCTGCTCTTGAGCATGTGCTTCGTCGCCTCCGGCCGCACGCGCTACCTCCTGGCCGGGCTGGCGACAGCTTCGCTGCTGGTCACGGCGCTGAGCTATGCCGAGCCGCTGGGGCTCCACGCGGGCGTGGCGGAGCGGCGCATCTCGGCCTGGCTGGACCCCTGGACGGACCCGATGAACTCCGGCTACCAGACGGTGCAGGGGCTCTTCGCCCTGCGGGCCGGAGGGATCGACGGGACCGGACTCGGCCGCGGCAGCCCGCGGCTGGTGCCGCTCGTCGAGAGCGATTTCGTCTACGCCGGGCTGGCGGAGGAGCTGGGGCTGCTGGGCACCGGGCTGCTGCTGGTGTTGTACGTGGCGCTGTTCCGCCGGGGCTATAGGATCGCGGCGCTGGCGACTCACCCGTTCCGCCAGCGGCTGGCCACCGGATGCATGACGGTGCTGGCGATCCAGACGGCCATCAATGTCGCCGGAGTGGTCCGCGCGTCGCCCATTACCGGAATCACGCTGCCGTTCGTCAGCCACGGCGGCAGCTCATTGCTGGTCTGCCACGGGCTGATCGGGCTGGTGCTGGCGGTGGGACACGACGTGGAAGAGGGCGAGGGCGAGGGGGAGCCCGCGGAGGCTGAGAGCTGGTAGGATGCGCCAGGCAGGAATCGAACCTGCGACCGTCGGATTAAAAGTCCGCTGCTCTACCGGCTGAGCTACTGGCGCGGCGCGAACCAGTATAGCATGGGGTGCCGGAATCGGGACGGGGCGACCCGGCGCGGCAGCCGCCGCCACGGTTTGACCCGTCGCGGCGAGCGGTGCTATACTCGCCGCCGAGGCCGGACACTGAGGCGATGGCGATGTCGTCAGACCGTTGGCAGGAGCTGCGTCGTCTGCTCAATGAGGTGGTCACAGACTACGCCGGACGGGTGGAATACGGCAACCTGCGCCTGGAAGTGTACGACGGCGACTCGTCCGACGGTCAGGCCGATGCGCGCCTTGCCATGGCCTACGAGATCCCCGGCGGCTCCACCAACCAGGTCGGCGTGAGCTACGAGGAAGGCGCCTTCCGCATGCTCGACGCCAAGGCCGAGGACGAGTTGGTCGTGGCCGACCCCGGCGAGGTGGTGGCCAAGCTCCACGAGCATATCCGCGGCATCCCTGACTATCGTCGGCGGCGGCTCCGCCAGGACATCGATCAGTGGCTGCACGACGGCTCCACGCAGCACGACGTGCTCGAAGAGCTCAACCGCCTGCTCCGCCTGGGCTACGAGTTTCGCGGCGGCACCGTGACCGTTGACGAGCTGATCGACGCCTGCTGCTACCTGGTCGACCGCCCGAACTCCGGAGGTTAGCGTTGCGGCGGTCGGACCTCCAGGCCGATGCCTTGGCCTTCATGTACGCCCACGAGTTCGTCGACCAGGCCATCGACGAATCCGAGCTGTACAACCCCCTCGCGCACGACATTGAGTACCCCACCAAGGCGCCGCTGTCGGACCAGGTGATCGACCGCAACGAAGTGGCCGAGAAGGTGATCTTCGTCACGCTGGCCGACCTCTGCGCCGCGCGGCGGCTCGTGCTCAGCCTGCGGCCCATCGAGCGCGTGCTCGGGCAGCACTGGGTCTGCCGCGTCTTCCAGCTCTTCGGCTACCCGCGTCACGTGCTCCTCGTCAAGCGCGACGGGACGTTCCCCAACTCGCCCATCAACCAGGCGCTCAACAACCTCTTCGACAGCCTCGTGGTGCCCGGCAGCGACTTCCTCGCCGAGCCGCGCCTGCCCGTCCGCCGGCTGCTCCAGCTCCTCTTCCGCAGCCGCGGCGAGGACCGCGATCCCTACAACGAAGTGCTCCAGTGGGTGGGCGAGGAGCTGATCGACGAGGGCTTCTACTTCGAGGCCACCGACGTCTCGGCCGGCGTGGTGCCGTTTCGCCAGGCGCATCCCGATCTCGAGAAGATGCGCGACGTGGCCGACCGCGTGGCCCTGCTGCGCGAGCGCCTGGCCACCTTCGAGCGCCGCGAGCCGGAGCTGTTCGGCGCGTTGAAGGAGACGGTGGCTCGCGCGATGAAGGAGCTCGCCGTGCTCCACACCCGCCGCACCACGCTCTGAGAGGTGCCTATGCTCGCCCGGCTCCGGAGCCTCTACGACGCCGAGATCCGGCCCGCGCTCGCCGGCACCACGCCGCCCGCCGCTTTGGCGGCGCTCCTTGGCACCGCCCTCCTGATCAACAAGCGCTACCTCGGTGACCCGCTCTTCGGTGGGGCGGCCGCGCACCGCTGGAGCGCCGCGGGCGCCTGGCTGCTGGCCAGCGTCCTGCTCCTCGCCGCCCTCCGCTGGGTGCAGCCTCGCGTGGCCGGCGGCTGGGTCGGCGGTCTGCTCGGCGCGCTCGCCCTGGCGCTCACCCTGCGCTTCGACTCGCTCGGGTCGAACGGCTCGCCGCGGCTCGACTCGGCCGTCTTCCTGATGCTTATCTTCGGCTGGATCGTGGCGGCTCCGGCGGCGGCCGGCATCGCACCCGACGAGCGCGCCAACCTGCGGCGGGCGGTGCTCTGGGCCTGCCTCGGCATCCTCCTCACGCTGGCCGTCCTGACGGGCAGAGGCCCGGCGCTGAGCCTGCTCCACGACGCCCGCTTCGAGAAGATCAACTGGTGCCTGCTGACCTTCCTCTGGCTCCTGGTGGTGCCCTCCTGCTGGTCCGCCGGGCTGTACGGCGAGGGTCTCCGCGATGTCGGCGGCGGGCTTGGGCGATGGCGTTTCTGGCTGCCCTTCGCCGCCTCGTTCCTGGTGGTCATGGTCGTGCTGGTGGTCGCCTTCGCGGGCCGTCAGCCCGACTTCGTCCGCTACTATCCGATGTACAAGAACGAGTGGCCGAACTACGACCCGCGGGTCGACGGGTGGCGGTTCTTCGCCGTCTACGAAGCTGCCTACGGGCTCTACTTCCTGGCCTGGGAGTTCTTCTTCCGCGGCTGGCTCCTGTTCCGGCTGGAGCGCGACTTCGGGGCCAACGCGATCTGGATGCAGACCGTGCCGTTCGTCCTCATGCACGTGGGCAAGCCGGGCCTGGAGCTGCACTCGTCGCTGGTGGCAGGGGTCGTGCTCGGCTGGCTGGCGTGGCGCGGGCGATCGTTCTGGCCGTGCTTCCTGGTCCACTGGGCCGTGGCGGCGACCATGGACACGGCGGCCATGTGGCACGGCCTGCCGGCGGGCCGATGAGCGGACGGAGACCACGATGACCGTGGAGGTGGTCGAGCGCCGGCCGCTGGCCGAGGTCTGGACGGGCGCCGCGGCGGTGGAGCTGCTCCGCGGCGGCGAGCGCCTGCGGCCGTTCTACCGCCACCCGTTGCACGAATCCGCGCTCGACTCCGCCCTCGCCGAGCGCGACGCGCAGACGTGGCGGGCCGACCCTGCGGCGGTCAGCCTGGCCCTGACCGAATACCACGAGCGCTTCGCGCCTCACCCGGCCGTCACGCGCAACCTGGCCCGGCTGGCCGAGCCCGCGACGCGGGTGGTCGTCACCGGGCAGCAGGCGGCACCCTTTGGCGGGCCTCTCTACACGCTCTACAAGGCGCTGGGCGCCATCGACGCGGCCGACCGGCTCGAGGCGCGCGGGATCCCCGCCGTGCCCCTCTTCTGGCTCGCCACCGAGGACGACGACTACGCCGAGGCGCGCTCCGCCTGGGTCGCCGGGCGCGACGGCGCGCTGCTGGACCTCTGCGCCGAGCTGCCGCACCGGCCCGGGCAGCCGGTGGGCGGGCTGGCGTTGACCCCCGAGTGGGTGGCGGCGACCGCCGCGGCCGTGCGGGGGGCGTTCCCCGGCGCAGCGTACGGGGAGGAGCTGGCCGGGCTGACCCAGCGGCTCGCGGGCGGCCGCAGCCTCGGCGACTGTGCCGCCGCGTGGCTCCTCCACTTTGTCGGCGAGCGCGGACTGGTGGTGCTCGATCCCGCGCTGCCGGCGCTCCGCGCGCTGGCTCTGCCGCTGATCGACCGGCTGCTCGAGGACCCGCTCGGACCCACCCGCGCGGCGAACGACGTGGGGGCGCAGCTTGAAGCCGCCGGCTTCCGGCGGCAGCTCCACCGCGAGCCCGACCTCTGCCCGTTCTACCTGCTCCGCGACGGCGCGCGACAGCGTGTGCGGCTGGACGGGTCGGCGTTCGTCGCCGGCGAGGAGCGGTTCGAACCGAGTGAGCTGCGCGACGCGCTGCACACGGATCCGGCCCGGCTGTCGTGCAGCGTGCTGCTCCGGCCGGTGGTGCAGGACTACCTGCTCAACACCGCGGCGTTCCTCGTCGGGCCGGGCGAGATCGCCTACCTGGCGCAGGTGGGGCCGACTTACGAGCAGCTCGGCATCGCCCGGCCGCTCCTCCTGCCGCGGCGCCCGGCGACCGTGCTCGAGCCGAAGCCG
>JACPDV010000410.1:0-4917 GCA_016183835.1 Armatimonadota bacterium | reverse complement strand
GGCGACCTGAACGCCGTCGTGGCGCGTGTGGCGCGGGCTGAGCTGGGCGGCGAGACCGAGGGGCTCTTCGCCGCCGGTGTGAGCGCGGTGGAGGACGCCGTGAGCCGTCTGACCGCGCACGCCGCCGGGGTGGATGCCTCGCTTCAGCGCACGGGCGAGACGCTGCTCAACCGCTTCAGAGGGGAGTTGGCCGAGTTCGAGAAGAAGGTGCAGCGGGCGCTCAAGCGGGAGGACGAGGTGCTCACGCGGCGGCTGGCCGAGGCACAGGCGCACCTGGCGCCCGAGGGCGGGCTGCAGGAGCGCCGGTTGAGCGCGGCCGGGCTGGTGGGCCGCTACGGCGAGGCAGTGGTGGACGCGCTGGCCGATGCGATGCAGGGCGAGCCGTTGGATCACCACCTGGTGGTCAGGCTGGAGCCATGAACTCAGTCGCGGTGGTGGGCGCGGGGAGCTGGGGCACCGGGCTGGCCTGGCTCCTGGCGCAGCGGAACGAAGACGTGCGGCTGTGGGCCCGCGACCCGGATCTGGCCGAGCGGGTGAGCGCGAGCCGGGTGAACGAGGCCTACCTGCCCGAGCTGCGGCTGCCCGACCCGCTTGCCATCACCGCCGAGCTTGACCGGGCGCTCGAGGGCGCCGGCCTGGTGGTGGTCGCGGTGCCGTCGGTGGGCCTGGCGACGGTGGCGGCGCGGATGGCCGCGGCACTGGCCGTGGGAGCCACCGTCATCTCGGCGACCAAGGGCCTGGACCACGCGACGGGCCGCCGGATGACGCTGGTCCTGGCCGACGCGCTTCCCGCCGGCGTCGGCATCGGGGCGCTGTCGGGGCCGAACCTGTCGAGCGAGATCGTGGCAGGGCAGCCGGCGGCGTCGGTGGTGGCGTCGGCCGACCCGGCGGTGATGGGTGTCTTGCAGACCGCGCTCTCGTCGCGGCGGTTCCGGGTCTACACCAATCCCGACGTGGCCGGGGTGGAGCTCGGCGGTGCGCTGAAGAACCCGTACGCCATCGCCGCGGGGATCTCCGACGGGCTCGGCTATGGCGACAACACGAAGGCCGCGTTGATGACGCGCGGGATGCACGAAATGCGCCGGCTGGGCGTGGCGCTAGGGGCGGACCCGCGGACCTTCGCCGGGCTGTGCGGGTTCGGCGACCTGCTGGCGACCTGCCACAGCCGGCAGAGCCGGAATCGGAACCTGGGCGAGCAGCTCGGCCGCGGCGCGCGGCTGGGCGAGCTGCTGGCCGGCACGCCGCATGTGGCCGAGGGCGTGCCCACGACCCGCACGGCGCTCCGGCTGGCGCACGAGCAGGGCGTGCACATGCCGATCCTGGAGGAGCTCCACGCCATCCTGTTCGAGGACAAGCCGCCGCGCGACGCGGTGGCCGCGCTCATGCTGCGGGATGTGAGCGATGAGCTGGGAGCGGGGTAGCTGGGCGAGCCACCATCGGTATCCCCCTCCTTGCCAAGGAGGGGGCAGGGAGAGGTCCAGTCCACCGCGTGCCAGGCCAAAGAACTGGACCTCACCCCAGCCCTCTCCTTGGCAAGGAGAGGGGGCCGGAACGGCGCGCGCACGCCAGCCAACGAAGAGGTGAAGCCAGCCATGCAGCTTGCCGCGAGCGTGGTGGATCTGATCGGCCACACCCCGCTGGTTGCCCTCGATCGCCTCACCGCGGGGCTGCCAGGACGGATTCTGGCCAAGGCCGAGTGCCTCAACCCGGGCGGGAGCGTCAAGGACCGCTGCGCCTGGTCCATGCTCCGCGCGGCTCTGTCGCGCGGCGATCTGGCGCCGGGCGGCTGGGCGGTGGAGCTGACCAGCGGCAACATGGGCACCGGCCTGGCCATCGCGGCGCAACGGCTGGGAGTGCGCTTCCTGGCGGTGATGTCGGAGGGCAACAGCATCGAGCGGGCGCGGATGATGCGCGCGCTGGGCGCCGAGGTGGTGCTCGTGCCGCAGGCGCCCGGCTCGCGGAGCGGGCAGGTCAGCGGCGCGGACCTGGACCTGGTGCGGCAGCGCGCGGCGGAGCTGGCGGCCGAGCGCGGTGCCTGGTACGTCGATCAGTTCCACAACCCGGACAACGTCACCGCGCACGACGTCACCACGGGCGCGGAGATCCTGGCGCAGACCGGTGGCCGGCTGGATGCGTTCGTGACGGCGGCGGGCACGGGCTGCACCTTCGTCGGCGTGATGCGGCATCTCCGGCGGCACGGGGTTGGCGCGCAGGGCTACGTGGTGGAGCCGGCCGGTGCGGCGGTGATCGGCGGCGGTGCGGTGACCAACCCGTCGCACCGGCTGCAGGGCATCGGCTACGCTCAGGTCCCGCCGCAGTGGGACCCGTCGTTGTGCAACGGCAGCCTGGCGGTGACGGACGACGAGGCGATCGCCGTGGCTCGCCGGCTGGCCGCCGAGGAGGGCCTCTTCGTGGGCTTCAGCTCGGGCGCAAACGTGGCGGCGGCAATGCGGCTGCTCGGATCTACCGAGCCCGGGTCGGCGCCGGTGGTCGTGACGATACTGTGCGACACGGGTCTGAAGTACCTCAGCACGGATCTTGTGCCGTAGCCGCCTCCGCAACCCCGTAGGGGCGACCGGCAGGTCGCCCGCGACCGCGGACCGCCGACAAGCCAGCCCGCCTCGGGGCCGGGCGACCTGCCGGTCGCCCCTACCAGTGCAGCACACGACCGAGGAGGAACCCCGGTGAACACGGCCAATCCGGCCGCTCTACCAGGAGGACGGCGACATGGCGGACGAGAACGCGGGCGGAGCGGCGGACGGAGCCGAAGGGGAGGCGGCGCCGCAGCCGCGCACGAGCGAGGACTCCATCAAGAAACTGGCCATCGTCCTCGCGGTGGTGATCCTGATCGCTGCCTTCGCGTTCCTCTTCTATCTCAACAACTGGGCCAAGACGCACATCGGCTCGGCGTAGCCGTCCCTTGGCGCCGGCCCGGCGGAGACATGATTGGGCAGTAGCTTCGGCCAGCTCTTCCGCATGACCACCTTCGGTGAGTCGCACGGCGGCGCCGTGGGCGTGGTGGTGGACGGCTGCCCGCCGCGGCTGCCGCTGAGCGAGGCCGACATCCAGCCCGAGCTCGACCGCCGCCGACCGGGGCAGAGCCACCTCACCACCCCGCGGCAGGAGTCCGACGAGATCTGCCTGCTCAGCGGAGTGTTCGAAGGGCTCACCCTGGGCACGCCCATCGCCCTGATGGTGCGGAACACCGACGCGCGCCCGCACCACTATGAGGAGATG
Source organism: Armatimonadota bacterium (assembly GCA_016183835.1). GTDB lineage: Bacteria > Armatimonadota > UBA10988 > UBA10988 > UBA10988 > JACPDV01. The sequence continues at coordinate 1,680 of JACPDV010000410.1, read as the reverse complement.
CGGACGGTCTACCGGCCGTCCCACGCCGACTACACCTACGCCGCCAAGTACGGGATCCGCGCCTGGGCCGGCGGCGGCCGGGCGTCGGCGCGAGAGACCGTGGGCCGGGTGGCGGCGGGCGCGATTGCGCGGAAGATCCTGCGGCTGCAGTTCGGCGTGGAGATCGTCGGCTGGGTCAGCCGGATCGGCGAGGTGACGGCGGAGGTGGAGGCCGAGAGCGTGACGCAGGTGGCGGTGGAGAGCTTGCCGGACGGCACGCCGAACCTGGTGCGCTGCCCGGACCCGGTCGCGGCACAGGCGATGACGGCCTGTGTCGAAGCCGCCCGCGCCGACGGCGACAGCGTCGGCGGCTGGGTGAGCTGCCTGGCGCGCGGCGTCCCCGCCGGCTGGGGCGACCCGGTGTTCGACAAGCTCGAGGCCGACCTCGCCAAAGCGATGCTCTCGCTGCCGGCGTGCAAGGGGTTCGACATCGGCTCGGGCTTCGCCGGGTCGGCGATGCGCGGCAGCGCGCACAACGATCCGTTCTACGTGGACGAGACCGGGCGCGTGCGGACCCGGACGAACCGGTCCGGCGGCGTGCAGGGCGGCTTGAGCAACGGCGAGACGATCGTCTTCCGCACGGCCTTCAAGCCCACGGCGACGATCCGGCGCGAACAGGAGACGGTGACGGTGACGGGCGAGCCGGCGACGCTGGCCGCCCGCGGGCGGCACGACCCGTGCGTGGTGCCGCGGGCGGTGCCCATCGTCGAGGCGATGTGCGCCCTGGTGTTGTGCGACCATGCGCTGCGCCATGCGGCGCAGTGCGGGTTCGATTGGGAGGCAGAGGCATGAGCGAGAGCGTGGATCTGCCCCGCCGCGAATTCCTGCGGCGGGTGGTGGGCACGGCGATGGTGGGCGGGGCGGCCATCGCGGGCTGCTCCAACCAGGCGGAGCTGGTGGCGAACAAGTCCGCTGCGGGGAGGGCCGGCTCGCCTCCGCCCGGCGGCCAGCCGTCGCCGCCGGGCGCGGCTGCCGTGGCGTCGCCGGGCGTCGCGCCGGCCGTGGCGGGCGTGGGCGAGCACAAGCTGCTTCAGCTCCCCTACCCCTACGGGGCCCTGGCGCTCGCGGACCCGCAGGGCACCGGCGTCAAGGGCATCAGCCGGCAGGTGGTCGAGTGGCATCACGACAAGCACCACGCCGGCTACGTCACCGCGCTGAACGCCATCGAGCGCGACATCGCCGGGCTCCCCACCATCGAGGCCAAGGCCAACTACAGCACCTTCACCGAGCTGAAGCGGCGCGAGACCTTCAACGCCAGCGGCATGTACCTGCACGACATCTACTGGCTCAACCTGACCCCCGGCGGGTATGCCTGCGACCAGTCGATGGGCATCTACAAGCGAATCGTGCAGGACTTCGGGACCTGGGAGCGGTGGCAGGAGGAGTTCATCGGCACCGGGCAGACACCCAACACCGGCTGGGCCGTCCTCGCCATCGCGCCATACGACCTCAAGCTCCACTGCTTTGCCTGCTCGTTCCACGACCTGGGCGGCGTGTGGGGCTCCATCCCGCTGATCGCGCTGGACGTGTGGGAACACGCCTACTACTACGACTACGGCCCCGACCGGGTCAAGTACATCAACTCGTTCCTGCGGCTGCTCGACTGGAAGAGCATCGACGCCGACTACCAGCGCTGGTCGG
>JACPDV010000380.1 GCA_016183835.1 Armatimonadota bacterium | reverse complement strand
CCAGCCGGGCGAACCAGGCGCTCGCGTCCCGGCCGCCGAGGTGTCGCACCGCCTCGTGGCAGAGGGCCAGGGAGTACTCCCCGTGGCGCTCCTCCACCGCCGCGCGCTCCCCGGCGGTAACCTGCTCCCAGGCGTACTCGCGGAGCGTCTCCAGAAGGTAGAAGCGACGTGCACCCGGCTGCGCCTCGACGGTCACCAGCGAAAGGTCCACAAGGTGCGCGAGATGGTCCGCGGCGAGCCCGTCGTCACCGACCGCCTCGGCTGCCGGGAGATCCCAGCCGCCGCGGAAGACTGCCAGCCGCAGGAGGCAGCTTCGCACCTCGGCCGGCAACTGGTCGACGCTGCCGGCGATGGCGATGCGGAGCGAGCGGTGCCGCTCGGGCCGCCGGTCGCGCGGCGAGGCGACAAGCTCCAGCCGCTCGGTGAGCTCGGACAGGATCTGGGCCGGGGTCAGCGTGGCGGTCTTGGCCGCGGCCAGCTCGAGCGCCAGAGGGAGACCCTCCAGGCGGACGCACAGCCGGGCCACGTCGGCGGCGTTGGCCTCGGTGACCTGGAAGTCGGGCGCCGCCGCCTGGGCCCGGTCGACGAACAGGCTGACGCTGGCGCAGGTGACGATCTGCGCCGGTGGCGGCCCGGTCGGCGGCAACGGCAACGGATGCAGCGGCACCACCGCCTCTCCCACCACCCCGAGCCGGCTCCGCGACGTGACGAGGCAGTGGGCTGTCGGGCAGCTTGCCACCAGCTCGGCGAGCTGCTGGCCACAGCTCGGCAGCAGGTGCTCGGCGTTGTCAAAGAGCAGCAGCGCCGGCCGGCGGCCGAGGCTGGCGGCCACCTGTTGAACGGGATCGGCCTGCTGCCGCTCCTCGATCCCCAGGGCGCGGAGGAGTGCCTGGAGCATCAGCTCGGGCGCATTGAGGTCCGCCAGGGGCACAAACCAGACGGACCCGCCGAACGCCTCGGACAGTCGATTGCAGATCTCCAGCGCGAGGCGTGTCTTGCCACTGCCGCCGGGTCCCAGGAGCGTCACCAGCCGCTCCTCGCCCCGGGTCAGCCGATCCCTGAGGTCGGCCAGTTCCTCTTCGCGCCCGCAGAAACGGTTCAGTGACCGGGGCAGGTTGCCGCTCGACGAGACCAGGCCGACCGGCGGCCTGAGCTCGATGGCCGCCGTGCCGGTCGCGTCGACCTGGAACAGCCGTTCAGGCTGGTCCGAGCCGGGGATCCGGTACGAGCCGAGGTCGGCCAGGCGGAGGCGCGGGTCGAGCTCCAGCCGGGCCAGCGACGCCGTCCGTTCCGAGCAGATCGTCTGGCCCGGACCGGTCGCCAAGAGGAGTCGGGCCGCGTGCTCGAGCACCGGCGCGTAATAGCGGCCCAGCTCCGGCGTGGCGCGCCCGGTGTCGAGCGCCACCCGGAGGCCTTCCGGGTTCGCGGCGTGCAGCGCCGTGGCGCAGCCGAGCGCGTCCTCGGCGCAGGCGAAAGCGGCGATCAGCGAATCCCCTTCCTCGACCGTGTGTCCCTGGTGACGCTGAACCTCGGCCGCGAGGCGGGCCAGCCCGTCGGCCTGCCCGCCAGCGGCGGCGAGCAGGAACGTCACCGTCCCGTCGGGCAGTGGACGAGACGCGGGAGCGGCTGCCCGTTCGGGCTGGGCCTGCTGCGGCTGGCCGGCCTGCAGCTCGGCGAGGAGGTCCAGCAGGCCCTCGTCCGGCGCGACCCGCACGGCCTGCCCGACGTAGCGCAGGGCGAGGGTCCGTTGCCCGCTGGCCAGGAGGCAGTCAACGAGGTCGGTGACCGCCGACCGATAGACCTGCTGGTACTCGCGCCGGGCGGTCAGCAGCCATTCCTCGTCGTAGCCGGCCAGCACCTCGCCGTGGTAGAGCTCGATGGCTTCACCCAGCGCGGCTGCCCGCTCGCGCTCCGTCGTCGCACGGCCGGCCAGCCGCAGCCGGTGAAGGAACACGCCCGCGTCGGTCTCGACGACCTCGCGGTTGACGGCGACGGCATAGCGATCGGCCACGAGCACCGGCGCCGCCGAGACCTCGGGCGCTTGAAGCTGCCGCCGGAGCGACCATAGCGCAGTGCTCACACTGCTCTTGCCGTCGTCGAACCCACAGCCCGGCCACAGCAGCTCTGCCAGCTCTTCGCGAGCGTGGGCCCGGTCCGGGTGGAGGCAGAGGTAGCCGAGCAGGGCGCCGGTTTTGCGAGTCCGGAAGCGGCTCAGCTCCCGTCCGCAACCCACCGCCCGGAGGCCCCCGAACACCTCGACCCGCCACATCTTGTCCATCGCACCCGCCCACTGCCCGGTTCCCCCAGCCGCCGCCCCCGATCGGGCGAACGTTACGGTACCGGGCTGTGTTCGGGGGTCGGGTGCGGTGATCCTCCCGAGCGCTGGGGCTAACCCTTGTCGTGAGGCGCGACGATGATGACGGTCTGGCTCGCTTCGTTCCCCGAGTCGTCGGTGACCGTGGCCTGCACGTGGTACAGACGGCCCGTGCCGCCTCCGTCACGCTCCGCGCGCAGCCAGACCTGCCACACGCCATCCACCTGGTCCACTCTCCAGTCAGGGTCGGTGTTCCCGTCGCCCGGCCCGTTGATCGCTTCGTTGCTGGTGACCTGGATGTCCACCGCCGGATCGGCGTCACAGACGTCGGCGACGTCGGTCACCGTCGCCGCCAGCAGCAGCTTGTGGTCCGGCGACCACAGCGTCGGCTGCAGGACGCTCAGGGCAAAGGTGGGCGGCGTGGTATCGGCCACAAACACGTGCTGCGTGCTCGTCGTGGTGTTGCCGCTGGCATCGGTGGCGGTCCAGGTCACGATGGTGCTGCCCAGCGGGAAGACCGCGGGGGCGTCGTCGGTGACGGTCGGGTACGCATCGCAGTTATCCGGCGCCGTTGCCTGACCGATGTCCACCGGCGTGCCGGCGTGGTCGGTCTGCTCTGCCGTCACGTCAACCGGTGCATGCAGCGCCGGGGGCGTCGTGTCCACGACGGTCACGGTCACCTCGTCGGTCGCGGACAGGCCTCCGGCATCGGTCACGGTCAGCGTGATAGTGTGAGCGCCGAGCTGGAGCGTCACCTCGACCGTCGGCTGGTCCGTCGGCCCTGCCAGAACGGTCTCACCCTCCGTCCAGGTGAAGGTCAGCGGGTCGTCGTCGGCGTCGTAGGAGCCCGAGGCGTCGAGGGTCACGGGCGTGCCGGCGCGGTCGGTCTGCTCCACCGTCTGGGCTCCGCCGGCACTGGGCGTGGGCGGGAGGTTCACGTGGGAGAATTCCGAGGTGTTGCCTGCACCGTCCGTGGCCGTGGCCGTGAGCGGCAGGTCCGTCTGGGCCACGGTGAACTCGAAGGCGCCGCTGGCGCTCGCGGTGACGGAGAGCAGGTGCTCCTTGCCCTCGCCGTAGCGGCTCGGGTCGGGCGCGGCTTTGAACACCTCCACGGTCGAGTTGGGCGGCGCGACGCCATAGGCGGTGACCTGCCCATTGGCCAGCCGCGCCAGCCGGTACTCGGGGAAGTTGAGCAGGTCGTTGGGTCCGGTGTCGGCGTCGCCCGGGTCGTTGGGCGTCACGCCGTCGTCGTTCAGGTCGATGCCCAGCTCCGTGTTGTCGTAGATGGAGTTCCGGGAGATGGTGGCATGACCGCCAAGAACGGCGACGCCATCACCCGTGTTTCGGGCGATGGTATTGTGCCCGATGGTGGGCCGCCCATTGCCGCAGGACAAGATCCCGCCGCCCGCCCCTGCGGCATTACCGGTGATCTCGTTGTCCTCGATGGTCGGCGAGGAGGACGGGCAGACGATCCCGCCACCCCACCAGTTGGCGGTGTTGCCGGTGATGATGTTCGCTCTGATGATCGGCGCCGACGACGCGCCACAAGCGAATATCCCGCCGCCGCTGGTGCCGGTGGCCCGGTTGCCTCGAACCACGTTCCTGTCGATGGTGCCGGATCCGCCGAGAAAGATCCCGCCGCCGCCGTCCGCAGTGTTGCCCTCGATGTTGTTGTCTCGGATCGTCGCCGCGGTGCAGCACCAGACCCCGCCCCCGCCAAGACGGGCGGTGTTGTCGCGTATCCCGTTCTGCTCGATGGTGGGCGAGGAGCCGCCCCAGCAGCCGATGCCGCCGCCGGCACCGCCCGCTGTGTTGGCCGCAATGGTGTTGCCAATCACGCTGGCAACGCTCCCGATGTCGCTGTCGAAGTGGATCCCGCCGCCCGCGTCGGACGACTGGTTGCCCGTGATCTCGTTGTTCAGGATCTGCGGCTGGCCGCCGCCGCAGAAGTAGAGGCCGCCGCCGTCATCCCCCGCTTGGTTGCCGGTGATCTGGTTGTTCTCGAGCACGGGGGACGCGGCGGCCGAGTAGACGCCCCCGCCATGGCCGTTCGGGGCACGGTTGTCGGCGATGGTGTTGGACCTGAGCGTGGGCGCGTACTCCACGCCGCAGATCCAGATGCCTCCGCCGGCGTAGGTCTGCCGCGTCGAGGTGT
>JACPDV010000379.1 GCA_016183835.1 Armatimonadota bacterium | reverse complement strand
GGGGATCATCCGCTCCTTCAGCCCGGACAACGCCCTGCCGCAGGTGACCACCCACTTCCATAGCGACCAGCGCGGCACGGCCAACGACATCTGGCAGAGCTGGTACTACTTTGCCCACGGCAACCGCGGCATGATCGGCTGGGTGGAGGGCTGGTTCGACGGCGCCACGCCGCGGCCGTGGCTGGCCGAGTATCGCGACACGCTGAAGGAGCTGGGCGGGGTGCAGGGGTCCAAGCAGGTCGGCGCGAAGTGGCTCCACGACGGCGTGGCGATCTACTACTCCCACCCCTCGATCCAGGTCTCCTGGTGCCTCGACATCGAGCCGCACGGCCGCACCTGGGGCAACCGCAACGGCAGCGACCACCGCCTCGGCACCTCGCACCTCGTCCGCCGGGCGTGGGAGGATCTGCTCACCGACTCCGGGCTGCAGTACAACTTCGTCGCCTACGACCAGGTCGCTACCGCGGGCGTGCCGGAGGAGTACAAGGTGCTGATCCTCCCGGCCTGCTACGCCCTGTCCGATCTCGAGGCCGAGCGCATCACCGAGTTCTGCCGCCGCGGCGGGACGGTGATCGCCGACTTCGGCTGCGGCGTGTTCGACCAGCACGGCACGGGGCGGAAGAGCGGCGCTCTGGACGAGCTGTTCGGCGTGCGGCACGACGGGACAGAGACCAAGGCCGACTGGTTCTCCGGCAAGCTGTGGGTCGAGGCCGACCAGGACGCGGGCTACGCGCCGGCGAGCTGGCGCGCGCTGCTCGACACGCTGAGCTGCCCACAGCAGGACGGCTTCGCGGTGGCCGAGCACCGGCTGCCGGTGCGGACCGTGCGCCAGGTGGGCCAGGGCACGGCGGTCTGCCTCAACCTCTCGCCCCAGCGCTACTTGCAGTACCGCGAAGAGGGCGCCGCGACGGATGCGCACCGGCAGGTGTTCGTCGGGCCGGTCCTCGCTGCGGTCAAGCCGTGGGTCAAAGTGGTCTCCGGCGGCCGGCCCTGGCCGAACGCCGAGGTGACCTATTGGACCAAAGACGGCCGGACGCTGCTCTTCGTGATGCAGAAGGTCGCCACCGGCGGCGATCCGGCCGGCGGCAACTGGGCGGAGAAGGTGGTGGACCAGCCGGTCAGCGTGACGGTCGAGCTGGACCACCCGGTGCGCGACGCAGTGGACGAGCGAACGGGGAAGCGGCTGGGCGACGGCAGGTCGTTCGGGCTGCGGTTCCGCAGTGTGGAGGCGGGGATGCTGAGCTTCACTCCGCCAGCTCCAGCGCTTTGATGCTGACGGAATGCCATGCCGGCTCCGCTTGCGGCCGGATGGTCAGGGTCTGCTCGCCCGCCGGCAGCTTGACGCGCCCGAGCTCGACGGTCACGTAGTCCCGCCAGGTCGGCCCCGTCTCGAGCGTGGTGACCTCAATCCGCTGCCCGCCCACCTCCACATCGAGGCGGCTGCCCGCCATGCCGGTCATCACCGCGGAGGTCAGGCGGAGGGTGTACTCGCGCTCGGCCGGGACGTGGAAGCGCCAGTTCACCGTGTCGGCGGGCCGGCCCCAGTGTCCGACCTGGCCGTCCTGCACCACCGGGCTGGAGCCGTCCACGTTGACCGTCTCGGGAGTGAGGACGATCCGGCCGTCGGGCCCTGGCTCGACGGTGATCACGGGGTCGGTCACCGGCTCGCCGTGGAACCAGCGGGCCAGGATCGCGATGTTGCGGTCGTTGCCGGCGAAGGTGATCGCGCGGCGGCGGCGGTACTCGTCCACCGGCAGCGGCAGCGAGTTGTCGCCGGGGCGGCTGAAGCCGTAGACGCCCGCCGCCGAAAAAGTAGCCTGACCCCTTTTTCCGAGCACGCGCGCCGCGTCGTGGGCGTCGCCCCAGCCCACCAGGCACTGCACCAGCTTGGTCTGCGGGCCGATCATACCGGCCACCGCCTGCAGGTCGTCGGGGTTGGGGTTCTCGTTCATCAGCCAGTCCACCTGGCGGAACATGGGCGAGTCGACCACCTCCGGGTGGCGCGGCTGGCTGCAGCTCAGCCAGATGATGCAGCGCGGGTTGGCCGCCTTCGCCGCGGCATGGAGGCGCTCCCAGCAGTGGTCGATGGCGCGCCGCGCGTAGGCCAGCCGGTCCGCCGCGCTGAGCGCCGCTTCGCCGGGGAACGCGCGGCCCATGAGCTGCCCGTAGAGCTGCTTCTCGGCGTCGATCCAGCGCTCGTGCCCGTCCACCGTGGGGCGGGTGGGGTTCCACACCCAATCGACCATGAAGCCGTCCATGCCGGTCACCTTCAGCGCGTCGGCGACCGAGGCGCAGAGGTCGTCCAGGTAGACATCGGTGAAGGGCAGGTGCGGCGCGCTGGGCACGCCGTAGGACAGGTCCGGGTGCTGCTGCCCCCAGCGGGTGTTGGACCCGGCGCAGAAGTAGCCCATCACCTTCATCCCGCGGACGTGACCGAGGCGGACCACCTCGGTCAGGAAGTCGTGGTTCAGGCCGGGCTGCGGCGGGACGACCCCGCCCTGGTACCAGGCGTAGCCGTTGCACGACACGGCGAAGGTCTGGATGGTGTCCGCGCCCAGCCCGGCGTACCAGGCCACGTGCTCCTCCGGCGAAGCGTCGGCCCACACGCCGGGCCCGGCGAAGCCGTTGATGCCGCCCGGCCCCCAGTTGAAGTCGATGCAGAAGGCGCGGATGCCCTCGGGCGGGGCGAGCGGTGACGTCAAGCCCAACAGGATGGCGAGCATGGCATGCCTCCGCGGCGATTGTACCGGATCCGGCGCGGGTTGATCCGCCGGCGGCGGTGGGCTATGCTCGCCCTGTGCCCCGGAGGACGCCGTGTCCGCCCTGCTGTGTTGGAAGGTAGGTCTCCTCCTCATGACTCAACCCACCGCCGCCGAGCTGTGCGACGCGCAGGCCTGGTACGCCTCCAGCTGCGCCGCCCCGACGCCCGCC
>JACPDV010000409.1 GCA_016183835.1 Armatimonadota bacterium | reverse complement strand
CCGGCAGGTCGAGCCCGCCGAGCCCGCCCGGCGAGCCGGCCAGCCCGCCCAGGCCCACCAGCAGCCGGCCGCCGTCGGGCGTGAAGGCCAGCGCGCTCGCGCCGTCCTTGAGCGCCGGCGGATCGAGCTGCGACCGGCCGGTCTGCGCATCCCACAGCCGCACGCGCTTGTCCAGCCCGCCGCCGGCCAACAGCTTGCCGTCCGGCGACCAGGCCACGCAGGTCGCCTCGGCGCCGTGAGCCTTGATCCGCCCCGGCTCGTCCGCGCCCCGGGTCCAGATCACCACTTCGCCGTGCTCGTTGGCGGCGGCGAGACGGTTTCCGTCGGGCGACCAGGCGACCGACGTGAGCGCGCCGTCCCGGTCGCGCCAGCGACGCTCGACGCGGCCGACCGCCACCAGGGTCACGGCGGCCAGGCCGTCGGCGCCGGCGGAGGCGAGGAGCTTGCCGTCGGGCGAGAAGGCGAGCGCCGTGACCGCGTCGCGGTGGACATTCGTCAGCCGGGTAAGCTTGCCGGTGCGGGGATCGAAGAAGCGAATGTCGCCCCAGTGCTCCGCGGTGCAGGGCACGCCGAGGCCGCCCACGGCGAGCGTGGAGCCGTCGGGCGCGAGTGCGGCGGCGAGCAGGGCGCCGGCTGGCCCGGGCGCACTCGGGCCGCGGATGGTGCGCAGCAGGTCGCCCGAAGAGGCGTCCCAGACGCGGATCACCTTGTCGTCGCCGATGGACACGAGCCGGGCACCGTCGGGGGTGAAGAGCACTTGCCGCACCACTCCGGCGTGGCCGCCGGTGTCGAGCAGGAGTTGCGGGCCCTGCTGGCCTGCAGCGCGGTGCGGGCCGAGCGAGCGCGGCGCCCAAGGGGTGCCCTCCTTGCGCGCGCCGGCCTGCGGCCGGAGCCAGCCGCTCGCCACCGGCGCCATCCCCGGCTCCGCGCCAGCCGCGGCGAGCAGCGGAATCAGGATCCAGATCCCGTGACGTGCACGCATCTGCCTGCCTCTCTCCGGATGGACGGGCCGCCCGTGCGACGGGTTCGATGCTCCTGTGTTACGATGTTGTGCCGAGCCGCGCCCCGCGCCGGCGGCGTTCGGTAACGCAGTCGTCTCTCAGGCTCACAGGTTACAGCATGGCGGACCCGAAGTCCTACGACATGGTGGTGATCGGCGGCGGGGCTGCCGGGATCTGCGCCGGCGCGGCGGCGGCCGGGCTCGGCGCGCGCACGCTGGTGGTGGACAAGAGCGGCCGGCTCGGCGGCGAGTGCTCCTGGTCGGGCTGCGTGCCGAGCAAGGCGCTCCTCCACCTGGCGAGCGTGGTTCACTTGCTCCGCCGCCACGGCGCCAATCCCCAGGCCGACGAGCTGGTCGCCCGCGCGTTGGGCGAGACCCGGCGCATCACCGTGCGGATCGCCGAGGAGTCAGCCAGTCAGGCCTTCCTCGAGCACCTTGGCGCCGAAGTGCGCTACGGCGTGCCGCGCTTGACCGGGCCGCAGCGGCTCGAGGTCGACGGCGAGGCGGTCCGCGCCCGGCGCGTGGTGCTCGCCACCGGCTCCTCGCCGCGCCTGCCGGACCTGCCGGGGCTCGACGAGGCCGGCTACCTCACCAACCAGAACCTGTTCGACCTCGACAGCCCGCCGGCCAGCCTGGTGGTGCTCGGCGCCGGACCGGTGGGGATCGAGATGGCACAGGCGTTCGCTCGGCTGGGCACCCGGGTCACCATCCTCACCCGCGGGCAGCGGATCCTCTCCCACGACGACGGCGAGCTGGCGCTCCAGCTTACCGAGTGTCTGGTGGCCGAAGGGCTGCGGTTCGTTTTCGGCGTCAGGCTGGAGCGGGTGGAGGTGGTGGACGGCCTCCGCCGGGTGCACTTCCGGCGCGGCGAGGAGAGCGGTTGGGCGGACGGCGAGGCGATCCTGGTGGCCGTCGGCCGGCGCTCCAACGTGGAGGACCTGGGGCTCGACACGGTCGGCGTGGCGGTATTGCCGGCGGGGCTCCAGGTGGACCGCGGCCTGCGCACCTCCCAGCGCTGGCTGCTCGGCGCCGGCGACGTGGTGGGCCGCTACCAGTTCAGCCACGTGGCCGAGGACGAGGCGCGCGTGGCGGTGCGCAACGCTTTCTTCCCGGTGCCCGGCCGGATCAACTACCGCTGGGCGCCGTGGGCCACCTTCACCGATCCCGAGCTGGCGCACCTCGGCCGCACCGAGGAGGAGCTGCAGCGCGAGGGCGCGGCCTACCGCGTCTACCGCTGCGCCTTCGCCAACGACGATCGCGCCCGCACCGACGACGCGGCGAAGGGGCAGGTCAAGCTCCTCGCCACGCCGCTCGGGAAGCTCCTTGGCGCCCACGTGCTCGGCCCGCGGGCCGGCGAGGTGGTCAACGAGATCATCCTCGGCGTCAAGAAGGGCGCCAACGTCAGGGACCTGGCGATGGCGGTGCACATCTACCCGACGCTGGGGATGGCCACCCAGCGCGCGGCGGACCAGTGGTTCGAGGAAGCCGCCGCCAAGCCGTGGGTGCAGCGCGGGCTGCGGCTCTTCACCCGCCGCGGGGCCTAACCGAAGACCCGCCGGGCGTAGTCCGCGCTGAGCTTCATGCTCTCGGCGAGCGGGCGCGTCTCGGGCGTGCCGTTCTCCCGCGCCAGCTCGACGTACACCCAGCCGTCGAACTCCCGCCCCCGGAGCATGGCGGCGATCCCTTCGTGGTCCAGGTCGCCCGGCTCGAACGCCTCCGCCCACACCCCGTCGTGCGACTGGCGGACGTGGAGGTTGATGATGCGGTCGCCGGCACGTCGCCTCCGCCGCGGTAGATCCAGTGCGTGTCGAGGCAGAGGCCGACGTAGTCGGGGTGGGTAAGGTCGAGGAGCGAGCGGAATTCGCGGGCGTCGTCGACCATCTCGGGCGAGTGGGTGTGGACCTGGAAGGTGAGGTCGAGGTCGCGCAGCCCGGCGCCGAGGCGGTCGAGGTTGGCGGCCTGAAGCTGCAGCTCGGCGTCGGACTTGCGCGGCTCCAGGCGGGGCTGCGGGTTGAAGGTGATGCCGAGGGCCCCCAGCTCGCGGGCACGCGGGGCGAGCTCGAGAATCGCCTGGATCGTGGCGTCGGCGGCGATCTCCTCGTGCAGGTTGCCGCCGGCGTACATGCTCCCCAGCGCCAGGCCGGCGGCTGCGAGCGCGGCGCTGAATGGCTCGTCGTGGGTGCGCAGGAACTCGAGCGAGCCCTCGACCCCGTCGAGCCCGGCGCCGGCGACCTCGTCGAGCGTCTCGGCGAAGTGGTTCTGCGGGTCCTCGCCGCGGGCGGCCCAGTACTGGTGGTAGATATAGAGCTGTGTCCCGATGCGCATGGGGGTACTCCGTGGCGGGGATTCGGAGGGCAGGGGACAGGTCCTCTCCGACGGGGCAGACGCCGGCCGGGCGGCGACCGCGGTTCACTCCGTCCAGAAGGCATACAGCCTCGCCTGCTTGAGGCGGAACCGCAGCCGCACGGGCTGCCCGGCGACTCGCGCGAGGTCGGCGCCGCCTGCCCAGTGCACCTGCAGGCGCACCGCGTTCCCTGTCACCGCCAGCGAGGCGGCATCCGACAGCCCCGGCACCGGCGTGCCGCCGGCGTCCAGCACCTCGACGCGGGCCTCGCCCTGCGGCGCATCGAGGTTCACATACAGCTCCGGCCCGGCCGGCACCAGGGGTGGCGTCAGGAGCACTCCTTCCGCGTCGCCGGCGTCCAGCGAGACGAAGCCGTCGAGCCGCAACGTCGCGAGGCCGATCGCGTTGTCCTCGTCCGAGACCTTGTCCCAGGCGTGCGGCACCGGCTCGCCGAGGTAGTAGAACCAGAGCTCGTCGCCGTGGACCTGCGGATAGGCGCACGCAAGCACCAAGCCGGCGTCGAAGTGCTGCTTCGGCCCCACCGGGATGAAGATCGCGCGGTCGGCCACGCGCTGCCAGGTCAGCAGGTCGCGGCTGACCGCCAGCTCGACGTTGATCTGCCCGCCCTCGTTGCCCTCCGGCAGCGGCCCGAGGTGGTTGAACATCGCCGGCATGCCGATGTAGAGGCCGTGGTAGGTGAAAACCGGCAGGTTGTAGACGTCCGTCCCGTACCGGGTCGGGTCGTCGTAGCGGGAGACCATGCGGTTCGGATCGCGCTTCGCCTGCTCGTTGCGCAAGCGCCCAATCGCCTGATCCTCCTCGTCGGCGCCGAAGACGAACACGGGCTCGGTCCAATGGTCGAAGTCCTTGCTCGTCGCCACCGCCACGGCGCGGCCCCACTTGAGGCCGGGGGCGGGGTTCGGGTTGTAGCACTTGACCGTGGCCACGAACTGCTGCCGCGGGGTTCGGGTTGTAGCACTTGACCGTGGCCACGAACTGCTGCCGGATGTCGTCGTAGAGGAGGTGGTACTCATCCTGTGAGCGGATCACCTGGTGCGGCCCGGTCCAGTGCAGACCGTCCGGGGAGGTATAGGTGGCGCAGCCGAAGTCCTCCTTGAGGCTCACACCGAGGGCTTTGTAGCGCCGCACGGGGTTGGGATCGCGGGGATCGTAGAGCACGTCGAGCAGCCCGCGCTCGGTGCAGAGGTTGTTCTCCTTGGAGCCGTTCCAGCTCACGATGCGGAGGAACGGCTTCTCCCAGTAGAGTCCGTCGCGCGACACGGCGTAGGCAGTCGGGAGCCAGTCGAAGGTCTCCGCGAGCTGGATGCCGCGGCCGTGCATGCTGAAGAACCCGTTGTACCAGCACTTGTAGACCTTCTCCTCGGGGATCCACACGGCGCCGCCCCACGACATGACGCCCCCGCGGGCGTTGCCCCGCGCCGGCTCGCGCGTGTACTCCCACGGGTAGTTGGCGGCGATGACGGGGTTCAACGGGCTCTTGGCGACCGGGTGGAGCGTCCGCGTCAGCCCGTGCATCTCGGCGATGCAGAAGTCGTCGAGGAAGAGCTGTTTCTGGCCAGCGACCATCTTGATGTCCCCCTCGGCGGCAAGCGGCGGCCCGCCGGTGGCGACCAGCAGGCACAAGGTCGCGCCGAAGCCTGCCGAGCGGCGGTGGTGCATGGGAGGGTAGTCCGATGGGGCGTGCATTCGCCGAGGCGGGGAGAGTCCCTGCCGCGCCCGGACCACGCGCGGGTTGCGGCGGCGCCGCGTCGCGTCGTACAGTGGGTTGGGGCCGCTGGCGTACGGGCGAATCCTGACCCGCGCCGGCGATCAGCGCCAGACTGGCCTGCAGTATGCCCAGACGCAGCCTCCTCCTGCTCGCCGTCTGCCTCGCCTATCGTGCGATCGCCGCACCCGACCCGGCACACGTCACCGACGCCATCCGACGCGCCGTCACCTACGCCCGTGAGCACCTGGAATCCCACGGCGGCTACGTCTGGTGGTATCGCACCGACCTCGCGGAACAGGCCGGTGAGGGCGGCCCGGCGCCCCGGTCCACCATTTGGGTCCAGCCGCCCGGCACCCCCGCCGTCGGCGCCACCTACCTCCGGCTCCACCAGGTCACCGGCGACGAGCGCTTCCTCCAGGCCGCCACCGCCGCGGGCGAGGCGCTCGCCCGGGGGCAGCTCGCCTCCGGCGGCTGGCAGGCCCACATCGACTTCGGCGAGACCGTCGGCCGGCCGCTCTACTACCGCCACGACGCCGACCGTGGCGTGCGGCAGGGCAAGCGCGTCAACAACTCCAGCTTCGACGACGACATCACCCAGTCCGCGCTGCGGCTGCTGATCCGCCTCGAACAGCGGCTCGGCGGGCGCAACGCAGCGGTCCACCAGGCCCTCGGCCGGGCGTTGGAGGCGGTCTTGAAGGCGCAGTACCCGAACGGCGGCTTCCCGCAGGTGTTCGACGGCCCGGTGTCAGCCAGACCCGTGCTGCGCGCCGGTTACCCCACCACCTGGCCGCGCACCGCGCCGCCCGACAACGACTACTGGGTCTACTACACCCTCAACGACGGCGTGCTCGCGCACCTCGTCGACACGCTGCTCCTCGCCTGGCACACCCTCGGCGACCGGCGCTGTCTCGACGCCGCGGCCAGGGCGGGCGAGTTTCTGCTCCTCGCGCAGATGCCCGAGCCGCAGCCGGTCTGGGCGCAGCAGTACGACTTCGACACGCACCCCTGCTGGGCGCGCAAGTTCGAGCCGCCCGCGGTGACCTCGCTGGAGAGCGCTGGCGCTCTGGAGGCGCTGGTGAAGCTCTGGCTGGAGGCCGGCGACGAGCGGTTCCTCGCCCCGCTGCCCTCGGCGCTCCGGTGGTTTCACGCCAACCGCCTGCCCAACGGCACCTGGCCGCGCTTCCACGAGCTGCGCACCAACCGGCCGCTGTACATGACTGCCGGCACCTACCAGTTGACCTACGACGGCAGCAATCCGCCGCCGCACTACGGCTGGAAGCACGACGTCTCGGCGCAACTGGCCGAGGTGGAGGCGGCGGTCGCCAAAGGCCGCGACGCCGCGCGGGCGGAGCAGGGGCGCGTGCCTACGGCGGCGGAGTGGCGGCGACGCGCCGAGGAGCTGGCGCCCCGCGTTGCGCAAGCGCTGGCGTCGCTCGACGGGCAGGGCCGCTGGGTCACGGTGCAGCGCCAGATGCGCGGGGTACCGCTGAAACGGCCGCGCGAGGTGCTGGAGATGAGCGTGTACGGCGCGAACCTGGAACTGCTCGCCGACTACCTCGAGGCGGCAAGAGGGTCGGGTCCGGATTGAGCACGATGTCTCCGGATAGATGGGCGGCAAGGCGGTGGAGGTCCTGAACGCCGGCGAGGGGGCGTGAGGCGCCGCGACTCGGCGTCGGGATCGGGTGCAATCGGGATCGTCCCGCCTTGTGCCGGGGGCGGACAACCGACGGAGGGCCGGCCATGAAAAAGGCAAGGCCACGCGGAAGCGGGCGACCGCCGACGAGCTGCTGGCGATGCCCGACGACGGGGTGCGGCGGGAGCTGGTGGAAGGGGAGGTCATCACGACGCCGTCCGACAGTGGCAGGCATGGTTGGGTCGGGCTGGACATCATGGGTCCGCTCAACGTGTGGGTGAAGCAGCGCGGTCTGGGGCAGACGTTCCAAGCCGAGACCGGGTTCCTGCAGGCACGTGAGCCGGACACGGTGCGCGCGCCGGATGGCGCGTTCATCGCCGCCGACCGATTCCCGGACCTCGAGCCGCCTGGATAGCGGCCGATTGTCCCGGACCTGGTGCTGGAGGTGGCCTCGCCGACCGACAGCCGCGGGTACGTGCTGGCCAAGGTGGCGATGTGGCTCGAGGTCGGCGTGAAGGTTGTGTGGGCGGCGTGGCCCGACGAGCGACGCGTCACGGTGTTCCGCTCGGAGAGCGACATCACGCTGCTGGATGAGGGGGACACGCTGACCTGCGAGGAGCTGCTGCCGGGGTTTGCCTTGGCGGTGGGGGAGGTGTTTGCGTAGGTGAGCGGCGCCCAGATGGCGTCGCAGGAGTACTTCGACGCCCGCCGACGGGACCCGGCGTATTAGGTCGTACGTGCCCTAACGCCGGCGAATGCCGCCAAGCGGGCGGCAACGTCCAGTACCTCCTGGGGGAGGTCTTCTCGGGTCATTGCGTGCGCAAGACCCAGATCGGAGAACTGGCCCAGGTGATTCTGCTGCAGCCAGCGTTTCAAGCCCGGCAGTACCACATCCTTTGCGTCAGCCAGCCCCAGCCGGTGACCGGTCCATTTGGCTTCGATAAACTGCCGTGCTTGCGATGAAGCGGTGGACGGGTCCATGCCTTGCTCACGCGCACGGGCCCACTCCAGGTGTGACTTCACGAGCCTGTCGTTCGCCGGGCCTCGGCTCTCTTCCACCAGCCTGTCAAACTCCTCGTCCAAGTCGAGTGCGTCAAAGGTGGCCTGATCCTCCGTGGCTCCCGCCAGCCGACGAAGGGCGGGTAGGCACAGCAGGTAGTTCTCGATCTCCGCCCGTTCCCATACGTGCCACTGCAAGTGCTCGGCATTCAGGCTGTTCAGCAAAGCAGCGCGATCCGGGTGGTAGTCACAATCGGCTATCGCAAAAGCCTCCAATGCCTCTCCCTGCATCGCCATAGCTTGCTGGAGGAGGCGTCGTTGCCTGTCCATGGGCTGTTTCGACGGGTTGCCACCCACCGTCAGGAATGCCACCCGGCGCCTGATCTGCTGCCACACTTCCTGCCCTAAGGCTGTGGAACACAGGACGTCCAGTAGGTCACGATCGGACGGCCCCTCTACCAGCACCACCCTGCGATAGGCCTGGATCAGTGCGATGACCGTTGGGTCGACCGAGCCAAGCCGGTCCAGCGTATCGTAGATGTCGAACGCCACCTTGAGGCGCCGCGGCTCCGCCTCCAGCGAGAGGATGTGCTCCACGCCGATACGGGCAATCAGCTCCCGAGAGTGGGTGGCAAGCAGCACTTGCTTTCCCTCCAGTTGCACCATCCGCTTCAGTTCGTCGAGAAACGCGGCCTGGAGGCTGCCATGCAAGTGGACGTCGGGCTCGTCGAGTAGGATGACCTGTGGCTGCCTGGCGAGGATGAAGCCGAATAGGTACAGGAACTGCTGGAACCCACTGCCGGCCGAGAAAATGTCGAGACTCTTGGGCCTGCCTTGTTCTTTGTAGGCGATCTCGATATACCGATCTGTTACCTCATCGAACTCAATCTCAAGATCTCGCAACTCGGCAAAGGCCCGACGTAGGATGGCCGACAATTCAGCGTCTCTTCCTTGCTCCTTCAACTCCAGCATGAGATTCCGGATCACGCTATGCACTCGCCCACGTGCCAGTTCGTCCTCGATGGCCGCTTTCAGACGCCGCTCTTCGTGCGGCAGGAACATCGAGAACACCGGCAGGTACGCCATCCGACACCGCCGAAGGTGGTCAAGCGCCTCCGGCGCCTGGTCACTCGTTCGGAGCGAGACGCCGAACCGGTTATAGTCGAGTTTGACCGTGGCCGTAGCCTCGATCCCGTCAGTGGTCCGTACCTCCACGCTGATGCGCCGCTGTTTGCCTCCTGCAAGCGCCTTACGATCGTGCCACAGATCAAGCGGGCCCGTTACCGGCAGTACATAGAAGTCCTCTGGGGCGATGGTCCTGGCTCGCAGGCGTAGTCCACCGCCGTTGGGACGCTCCAAGCAATGCTGTACGCAAAAGTCAAACAAAGCCAAGGCTTGGAGGAGCGTCGTCTTTCCGGTATTGTTCGCGCCAACCAGACAGTCTAGCTGACCCAGTTGGGCATGAAATGTGTCGAATCTCTTGAAGTTGTTTATAGTTACTTCAGTGATTCGCATGTGACCACCCTCTATGCCGATCCCAGGTCCCCCTGCGTGGAGCCCGCTCCGAAGTCACTGGCCGGACCCCACCACCGAGTACATTCTACACGGCAACCGCCCGCCAGACAACCATTACCGGCGGTTCGGTGCGCAATTCGTTAGTTGCACTGGGTCCGCGGGTCAGTGCTCGTGGCAGAGCATACCTGCGCCGATGGCCCCCCCTCACGCCCCCGCCGGCTGATACCCGCACACCGGGTCGCTGGCGAACCAGTTGCCCGTCACCCCGTACGCCCGCGCCCGGCGGCCGCCGCAGACTTCGCGGAACGCGCACCGGCCGCACTTGCCTTCCAGCTTCGTCGGGTCGCGCAGGTCGCGGAAGAGCTGGCTCTCACGGTAGATGCTGAGCAGCGACTCCTCGCGCACATTCCCCGCCGAGACTGGCATGAACCCGCTGGGATAGACCTCGCCGATGTGCGAGATGAAGACGAACCCCTTGCCGTCGTTGACGCCCTGCACCGGCCGGTGCAGACCGTCCTCGTAACGGAAGCCCGCGCCGGCGAACGTCACCGGGCCCTGCTCCTGCGCCTGCTTGCGCTGGATCGCGACCCGCCGGTAGAACGGCGCCGCCGTGGACTTGATGTCGAACGGCGCGCTATCGCTCATCTCTGCCAGCCAGTGCATCAGCTCCTCGTGCCGCTCGGGCGAGACCATCGCCTCGATCCCCGCGCGGCCGGTAGGCACCACGAAGAACACGCTCCACTGCACCGCGCCGCTCGCCTCCACCAGCTTGGCGATGTCCGGCAGCGTGTCCACGTTGGTCTGCGTCACCGTGGTGTTGAGCTGGAACGACATGTCTAGCCCGCGCAGGTCGTCGAGGATCTCCATCGTCCTCTGGAACGACCCGGTGTAGCCGCGGAAGGCGTCGTGGACCTCGCTGCTGGCGCCGTCGAGGCTGACCGCCACGCGGAGGATGCCGGCGTCCTTGACCTTCTGCAGCCGCGCGCGGTTGACCATCTTGGTCGCGCTGGGCGTCAGCGAGGTGCGCAGCTTGAGCTTGAGGGCGGCGTGCTCGATCAGCTCGAACAGGTCGTCGCGCATCATCGGGTCGCCGCCGGTGAGGACGAGGATCGGGTTGCCGAACTCCTTGACCGTGTCGAGGAGCTGCCGGCCCTCGTCGAGGGTCAGCTCCTTGGGGTGCCTCCGCGGCTGGGCGATGGCGCGGCAGTGGACGCAGTGGAGCGCACAGGCGCGGGTGACCTCCCAGACCACGGTGAAGGGCGAGACGTTGAAGTCGATCTGGAGCATCCGCGCGTCGTGCTGGGCGCGCTCGGCGGCGGCGCGGGGCGAGTGGTGTGGGTGGCTGCTCATGTCCGGGCCTCCAGTGCCGGCGCCGGGAGCGGCACGGCCGGGTTGATCTCGTCCAGGGTCAGGTAACAGGCGGGGTCTTCGGCGCGCCAGTCGCCCCAGTAGCTGTGCGCGCGGACCCGCAGGTTGCCGTTGCAGATGTCGAAGAAGCGGCAGTTGCCGCAGCGCCCGCCGATCTGCCGTGGCTTCTCTTTCATGATAGCCATGACGGGATGAGTCGTGTCTTCCCAGATCTGCGAGAAAGGCCGCTCGCGGACGTTGCCCAGGGGCACGTGCCAGGAGAACTGGTCGGGGTGCACATTGCCCAGGTTGTCGACGCAGCCGATGGCGATTCCGCTCTGGTTGCCGCCGTTCCAGCGCAGCATCTGCATCACCTGCTCGGCGTACTCCGGGTCGCGGTCGCGGAGGTAGAGGTAGAGGAAGGCGTTGTCGGTGTGGTTGTCCACGGTGAGGATGTCGCGCTCGATCCCGCGGCGGTGGAAGTCCCAGCTCCGCTCGAAGACGTACTCGACGGCCTTGCGGGTCTCTTCAGGGGTGAGGTCGAAGCGCTGTAGCTTGTCACCACGGCCGGCGTAGGCCAGATGGTAGAAGCAGCAGCGCGGGATGTTCTCGGTCTCGAGCAGGTCGAAGACGCCGGGCAACTCGTCGAGGTTGAGCTTGTGGACGGTATAGCGGAGGCCGACGCGGATGCCCCGGTCGCGGCACCTGCGGATCGCGCTCATCGTGCGCTGGAACGAGCCTTTCACGCCGCGGACCTTGTCGTGTACGGCCTCGAGCCCGTCGATGCTGATCCCCACGTAGGAGAAGCCGGTGGCCAGGATGCGGTCGGCGACTTCATCGGTGATCTGGGTGCCGTTGGTGGACAGCACGGCGCGCATGCCGAGGTCCCTGCAGTAGCCGGCGAGCTCGAAGATGTCGGGCCGCAGGAGCGGCTCGCCGCCGCTGAACAGGACCACGGGGATCTGGTAGCCGGCCAGGTCTTCGAGCAGGGCGCGGCCCTCGGCGTGGGTCAGCTCGCCGGGGAAGTCCTTGTCGGCGGCGTCGGCGTAGCAGTGGACGCACTTGAGGTCGCACCTGCGGGTGCAGTTCCACACCACCACCGGCTTCTTGTCCTCGCTGAAGTGCAGGAGGTGGGCCGGGAGCTTGCCCGATTCGCGCCCATAGCGGAGCGCGTCGCCGGGGGTGGCGGTGCCGCAGAGGAGTCGGGTTACGCTGAGCATGCTGGGCTCCGGAGCCTGTGTGTTACGCTGCCGCGCCGTCGCGCTCCCGGCCGAGGCAGAGGATGCCGCCGGCCAGGGCCGCGAGGGTGCCGAGCCAGACCAGCCCGATGCCGGGCTTTCGCGTGACCTGCAGGGCGAGCGTCCGTTCCGCCGGCGCGGACTCGGCGCCGCCCGGCGGCACCACCGCCAGCGCCA
>JACPDV010000408.1:14459-22204 GCA_016183835.1 Armatimonadota bacterium | reverse complement strand
GACTGCGCCCACGCCATCTACGCCACCCACGACGGCACCTACGCCGGCTGCAACGGCGACGTGGGCGTCTTCTCGTTCCAGATGTCCAAGCAGATGGCCCTGGGCGATGCCGGGATGGTGGTCTGCCGCACCGCCGAGCTGCGCGAAGCGATGAACGAGATGGTCACCTTCGGCACGATGCCGAAGCGGGTGGGCTGGAACTACCGGATCAACGAGGTGGTCGCGGCCATCGGCCGGGTGCAGCTCCGCCGCGCGCGGGGCTACGTGGAGGACTGCATCGCCGCCGCGCAGCTCTACAACCAGGCGGTCGCGGGCTGCGACTGGATCGTGCCGCAGGCCGTGCCGGCGGGGCGACGGCACGCCTACCACATCTGGGCCGCGCGGTTCGAGGGCGAGCGGGCGGGGATCTCGCGCGAGGCGTTCAACGCGGCCCTCGGCCAGGCCGGCGTGCATCTCACCGCCGGCGCCTACCTCGACGGCAAGCCGCCCTACCTCCATCGCACTATCGCCGAGCCGTTGGGCTACGGCAAGGGCTGTCCCGTGCGCTGCCCGCACCGCACGCACGAGCAGCACTACGCGCCCGGCCTCTGCCCGGCGGCCGAAGACCTGATGGCCCGGCTGATGATCGGCGGCACCAGCGGCGGGATGGAGGCGCACGAGGCGGCGGCGGAGCGGCTGAGGCACGTCATCGCGCAGTTCGACAGGACCGGCCGAACGTGACGTAGGGGCGACCCTTGTGGTCGCCCGTCCGGTTTCCGGCGCGGACCCGTAGGCGATGCGGACGGGCGACCACAAGGGTCGCCCCTACGGCAACCGGGCCGCTTTGGCGGCGCCGTAGTTGTCGCCCGAGGAGAGCGAGCATGTGTCCTCTGCAACCCGCCTGGCTGGCTGACCCCGACCGCCGTGAGCGGTTCGCTCGGGCCGGCGCGATCGACTGGTTCGCCTACGCCGAAGACCTCTTCGAGCGCACTGGGGCGGCCGCCGTGCCGTTCGCGCCGGCGGCGCTGCTCGATCCGGGCGCCCTCGCCCGGGTCAGCGCCCTGGCCCTGCCCGACCTGCCGCCCGGCGGGCTGAGCGCCGACCAGCTCGCGCTGCTCGAGCGCTGGACCGCCGGCGGCGGATTGCTCCTCGGCTTCGCCACCGCCGCGGCCGATGCGCTCTTCGGCGTTCGCGACGAGGGCTGCGTCGAGCAGCCGGCGGGGCCGTTCAGCGAGTCCGCGGCCTTCCGCTTCACCGACCCCGAGCTGGCGCTGCCGCTGCTCCATCCCGACCGGCCGGCGCCGGAGCTGGTGGCCTTCTCCCCGGCGAGGCTGGTGCGGGCGGACGGCGCGCGGCCGCTCGCGGTGTTCGCCGACGGGCGCCCGGCCGTCACGCTCAGGCGGGTGGGGAGCGGCTGGGCGGTGCTGTTCGCGTTCGACCCGGCGCAGACGTGCTGGGTGCTCCACCAGGGCCGCCCGGTGGATCAGGACTACTACCCCGACGGCTTTTTCCGCAGCAACGACGGCCTCGTGCTGGGCGAGCGCGACCCCGAAGTGCCTTACGCCGATCTGATCGTCGGCCTCCTGCGCAACCTGCTGGCGCTCACCCGGCAGCCGTTCGTCTACCAGCTCCCGGCGCTCGACGGTGAGCTGCCCGATGCGCTCTTCTTCTGGGGTGGCGACGACGAGGGCTGCCCCGCCGAGCAGAACCTCTACGCCGCGGAGTTCATGCACGAGCAGGGGCTGCCGTACCACGTCAACATCATGCCCAACGCGAGGGGCGAGTGGCACACCCCGCCCGACCTGCTCCCGGTGCTGCGCCGGCTGGGCACCGAGCCGTCGCTCCACCTCAACTTCATGGACGGACAGCAGCACCCCTTCCGGTACACCGCCGCCGACGTGGCCGCGCAGGTGGGATGGTATCGTCACCAGTTCGGCGAGGAGCCGATCTGCACGGTGTTCCACTGCACGCTGTGGCATGGCTGGACGGAGCCGGCGGAGTATCTGCGGGCGGCCGGCGTGGAGGCCGACAACTCGCGCTTCGGGCGGGTGGGGATGAACCCGGTCAACCAACTCAGCTACGGCGCGGGCACCAGCCTGCCCTACTTCGTGCGGCTGGCGTCGGGCGAGCGGCTCGACTTCGTCTGCGAGGCCATCAACGCCTACGAGCCGGGCTACCAGCGCGACGGACGGATGGAGCTCGAGCCGCTCCAGCGGACGCTGTCGGACGCGGCCTGGTGGCACGGCACGATGAACCTGTTCTACCACTCGGCACCTGGGCTGCGACGCGGCGAGCCGGTGGTGGCGGGCGCGCACGGCGGCGCGCTTCGAGGCGGCGGAGCACGGCGACGGCGAGCTGCGGTTCAGCGTGGACTGTGCGTGGCCGGCGGGCTACGGCGTGCTGGTGCCGCTGGAGTCGGACGAGGCGGCGGCGACGGTGGATGGACGCCCGGTGACGATGGAGATCCGCCGCGAGCACGGCCGTTGGTGGGGCAGGCTGGCGCTGGCGCCGGGCGCGCGGCGGGTGACGGTACGTGCAGACGGAGCCGGCGGCTAGCGCCGGCCCCGTTGTAGAACGATTCTAGTTCTGGCCGAAGAGCGTGGCCTGGCCGAGCAGGGCCTGCCTCTTGATCCACTTCACGTGGCCGTCCGTGTAGGCCAGGTTGAGGCCTTCGTTGTGCTGGTCACCGAGCTGGTTGATATTGGTGCCGCCGGTCCACGGGTTCCAGTACCCGCTGTGCCAGGTGCCGCAGATCATCCCGCAACCCTGAGCGCCGCGGCTGATCTCGGCGAGCATGATGGTGCTGGCCGGGTACTTCATCATGGCCTCGGTCTTGGTGTACCAGCTCGAGTTGCTGCCCGGCCCGGGTCCAACCTGCTGCGAGGGCGGGCCGAGGTCGTCACGCCCCGCGTTGAGCGCGTAGCCGCCGCGCCGGCCGCTGAAGGAGCGGCCCAGCCCGATGGCGCAGGCCTGGGTCACGAAGTCGGGCAGCGACGGGCAGAGCGTGACCTGGATGCTCTTGATGTACGGCTGAGTGGTCTCCATCCAGTCCCACCCGGGCCCGGAGCAGTTGCCGGTCCAGTTGCGCGGGTACTTCTGGTCGTAGTCCGAGGCGTACTGGATGATCGCCAGCGCCAACTGCTTCTCGTTGGAGGAGCACGAGCTCTGGCGGGCCTTTTCGCGAGCTTTCGCGAACACGGGGAACAGGATCGCCGCGAGGATCGCGATGATGGCGATCACGACGAGCAGCTCAATCAGCGTGAAACCGCGCCGTTTCATGGCGCACCTCCTTGTGATGGCATGGACCAACCCACCGCGCTTGCTCGGCCGCCATACCCCTGCGGGCAGGCTGCGCTGAGTGTAGATCAGCATGAGGCGCCTTGGCGAGACCGGAATGTTGAGAAATCATGGCGAGCGGCCGGCCCGATCGCGTTTGACACACCGCCGATCGCGCCGGCCGGGGCCGCTTGCACCTTCCCGGCGCCAACGCTACACTGAGGCGCGAGCCGGAGCCGACCGGATGTATCCGCTCCACCCGACCGCGGTGTTTGCCCACCAGCGCGTCCTCGACCAGCCCCTGGCCCTGGCCCGCATGCAGCGCATGTGCGGCGCCCTCGGCATCGCCGAGCGCGATGTCCGCGTGGTCGGCTACGACGACATCGATCAGATCGTCGAGGCCGCCGGCGCGCACGACCTGATCGCCACCGACGACATCCTCCAGGGCGGCCACGGGCGCGTGCGGCAGGGGCACGACCGGCACTTCATCGCTCCCGTGCTCGTCTTCAGCACGTTCGTCTGGGACCACGACCAACCGCCGCCGCGCAGCTTCCGGCACCCCCGCGCGCGCGACCTGAGCCACCTCCTGTGGGGCGTCGGTGCGCGCTGGGCGTTCAGCCACCGCGAGCTGTTCATGGGCGTCGCCCCGGGTGGCTACGTCTGCCAGGGCGGGTGGGGGATCCACTCCGCCGACGGCTGCGTCCACAAGTGCGACTACTGCGGCCTGGGCCAGCTCGTCACCCTGCAGTGCAACCTGGAGAGCCTGGCCGACGAGTTCGACCGCGTCTTCGAGCTGCGCCCCCAGCAGAAGCTCTATCGCTACGACCTGCACTCCGACATCCCCTGCTTCGAGCCGGAGTACGACGCCTGCCGCGTGCTCGCCGAGCGCTGCCAGCGCAGCGGCGACAAGTACCTGTTGATCTACACCAAGTCGAACAACGTCGACTGGCTGATGGACCACCCGCAGCGCGAGCACCTGCCCTGCTACTGGACCCTGGCCACCGACAGCGTGGCGGGGCGCATCGAGCGCAACACGCCGAGCCTCGACGAGCGGCTCGAAGCCATGCGCAAGTGCGCCGACAACGGCTACACCGTGCGCGCCGGGTTCACCCCCATCATCCCGGTCCGCGGCTGGCGCGAGGAGGCCACGGCCATGCTCGAGCGGCTCTTCAGCGTCTGCCGGCCCGACGTGGTCCGCGTCTGGGTGCTCTCGATGATGGACGCCAGGGAGTTCCGCACGCTCTTCGACCTGGACGAGATGGACCCGAAGTTCGTGCGCCGGATAGCGGAGGACGAAGAGCGGATGAACGGCACCCACAAGGCGCCGTTCCCGCTCGACGTCCGCGCCGAGGTGTACGACTGGTACATCGAGGAGGTCCGCCGGATCAGCCCCGCGACTCCCGTGGCGCTCTGCACCGAGGATCCCGAGATGTGGGACCTGCTGGGCCACAAGCTGCTGATGTCCGAGGACCGCATGTTCTGCTGCTGCGGCGGCACCAGCGTGCCCGGCTCCTACGTGCCGCTATGAACCTCGACGAGATGTTCGAGCAGGTCTACGAGGGCGAGCTGCGCGCGGAGGAGATGACCGATCTCCGCGAGGCGTTGGAGCGCCGCCTGGAGGGCCTCCGCCGCGAGCAGCAGCCGGGCGAGGACGCCGACGAGCACCTCGAAGCAATGGCGCACCAGCTTGCCGTCCTCCGCGAGGAGGAGCTGGTGGCCGAGTTCATCGAGCGCGCCCTGTCCGCGTCCCTCAGTCGCGAGGAGATCCTCAAGCGGCTGGGGGAGCGGGAGGATGAGGCGTTCGACGCGTAGGGCTGCCGCAACCAAGCCTGGTTCGGCGTCGGTGGCGTGTGGCACGGGCAGTCTGCTGCCCGTGGTCGGGGCTCAGTGGCGTGTGGCACGGGCAGTCTGCTGCCCGTGGTCCGGGGGCCACCACGCGGTGGACGGTAAGTGACGGCCGACACGGGCAGCGGACTGCCCGTGCCACACTGCCATCTTCCCTACGGCAGGCACCGGGGCGACCCGGTGAACTCCCGGTACGCCCCAACCACGGCCAAGTAGTTCTCGAGCGGCACCGACGCGGTGATGGCGTTGCTGGCGCAGAGGACGTGACCGCCGTTCCCCGCACCCGCCTCCAGGCAGTCGAGCACGTGGCGGCGCACCTCGTTGGGGGTGGCGAAGCTGAGTGTGTTGCCGCAGTCGAGGTTGCCGTAGAACGTGGTCCGGTCGCCGTAGAGCGCCTTCAGCCGGCCCAGGTCCATCCCGGCGTGGCTGTCGATCTCGAGATAGCCGTCCACCTCGCAGCCGAAGAGGAAGTCCTCAATCACCGGCCACAGGTCCCCGTCGCTCGCGTTGACGGCCCACCCGCCGGCCTGGTGGATCCGCCGCGAGACCGCGCGGACACCCGGCACGATCAGGTCGCGATAGGCCGCCGGGCTGAGCAGCAGCCGCGTCCCCGCGAAGTCGCCGCCCACGCCGAACTGGTCGATCCCCACGCTCAGGTACTGCTCCACGGCGCCCAGCGCCACCCGGGTCGCCAGCGCGAAGTGCTCCCTGGCCACCTCGGGCGCCAGGCCGATGGTGGTCAGCAGGTCCACGTCGGTCCACACGCCGTGGACGTAGGCGGGGGCGAGGATCGGCAGGTCCAGGTCGCGCCGGCGCATCTCGTCGCGAAGGATGCGGTAGATGAGGAGCGAGTCGTCGGCCGGCCAGGGCGCGGCGTGGCGGCGCTGCTCGTTGCGCAGGAGCAGGCGCTCGACGGGATCGTCGGGCCAGGGCGGCGCGGGTGACTTCGGCGCGGCGGGCCGCGGCGGCGGCGGGTTGGGCACGACGTAGAGCAGGTCGTGGCCCAGCTTCTCGGCGAGGTCGAGCCGGTCGGTGGCCTCGCGGCGGACGGCGTCCTCCCAGCCCAGTTCGGCCACCAGCGCGGGCCAGTGCGCCGGCTCGCCGGCGTAGGTGCGGCCGAGGAGCTGATCGGCCACGGGCGAGAGGAGCACGTATTCGAACCACGGGGTGCGATCGGGCTGGCGGTGGCTGAGGGCGGCGGTGACCCTCTCGCGCGACGTCATGGGCATCCGGCGGCTCCGGCGCGGGGAGGATTCGCGCGGCGAGGCGGCATACCTCGCCGCAGCCACCCGCGAGGCATCGCCATGCACGCCCTGCTGCTCGCCCTCCTCCTGCCCGCCGCCGGCGCGCCGCCGCAGCCGGTCTTCTACCTGCCGTTCGAGGGCTCGGCGACGGCGCCGGTGGCGGGCGGCTCTCCGCAGCCGATCCGCCGCTCGGTGGGCCAGTCCGACACCATTCTCGACCTCCTCGCGCTCGGTCGGGAGCGGTTCGTGCCGGGCCGGGTGGGGCGCGCCTGCGACATCGGCGACCAGCCGCTGGCCTACGAGTGCGCCGGCAACTTCCGCGCCGCCGAGGGCACCGCGAGCTTCTGGGTCAGCCCCGACTGGCGCGGCGACGACCACACGCGCTACAGCACCCTCTTCGGCGCCGCCGACTGGGGCATGGTCTACAAGTACACCGACCAGTCCAGTCTCACCTTCGGCACCGCCAAGCCCGACACCGACCTCTACTACGACTGCGGCACCGGGGCGATTGCCGGCTGGCAGCCGGGCGAGTGGCACCACGTGGCCGTCACCTGGTCGCAGCGAGAGAACCAGCGGCGGATCTACGTCGACGGCAAGCGCTGCGCGGCGGCGCCTTTTCCGTGGCACAAGACCGTCGAGCGGGGACCGCTCTTCGTCGGCGCCGGGTGCACGCTCTACCCCAATCCGGTCGCCCACGCCAAGCTGGACGAGTTCGCCCTCTGGAACGCCCCGCTCGACGACGCGGCGGTGGCGGAGGTGTACGCCCTGGGTCAGGCCGGCCGGCCGCTCGCCGACGTGGCGCCGCCGCCCGGCCCGCCGGCCGGTGGACTGCCGCCGGCCAGCCCCGCCACTCCACCCCCGCCGGAAGAGAACTCGCCGCGGGCCGAGCACACCGGGCAGGGGGACGAGGTGTCCTTGGACGGCTGGTGGGCATTCGTGCCACTCGCCGAGCCGGACGACGCGCCGCCCGAGCGCTGGGGCCTGAGCCGCGTGCCGGGCTACTGGACCGTGCCGGGCGACGCGCTCGATCCCGATGGCAAGCCCGTCAGCGGAGCCTGGGGCGGCAAGCCGTTGACAAGCTACGCGGCGGGCCGCTACGAACGCGCGTTCACGGCCGACCCGGCCTGGCGCGACCGGCACGTGCTCCTCCAGCTCGGCGGCGTGGACGGTCTGGCCGAGGTCTACGCCAACGGTCACCGCCTCGGCTGGCTGACGAGCTGGGAGCCGGAGGGCTGGGACATCACGGACGACGTGCGCTTCGGGGAGGCCAACACCATCACCCTCCTGCTCCGCTCGCGCGGCGGCGCGGCGCATGCAGGGATCTACGGCGACGTACGGCTGTGCATCGTGAGTGGCCCTTACATCCGCGATTGCGTGGTCCGGCCGCACGTCGCCGCCGGG
>JACPDV010000408.1:12721-14434 GCA_016183835.1 Armatimonadota bacterium | reverse complement strand
GGAGGTGTCGTGCGACGTCTACGTGCAGGAGAAAAGGGGGCAGGCTACTTTTTCGCGAAAAAGTAGCCTGACCCCTTTTTCTGAGTTCGAGCTCCGCGCCGCCGGTCAGCCTGACAAAGTCGTCAAGCTGTTCCGCCGCGCATGCCGGCTGGAGGCGAAGGAGGGCGAGGCGCTGTCGGACCGGTACTGCCGGGTGGAGGCCGAGTTCGAGTGGCCCGACGCCCACCCGTGGAGCATCGACGATCCGTTCCTCTACGACGTGGTCGTCAGCCTGCGCGACGGCGACCAGGTGCTGGCCCGCTCGCGGCCGTACCGTTTCGGTTTCCGCGAGCTGGTGCAGCAGGGCGGCGACTTCCTGCTCAACGGCAAGCCCTTCCACCTCCGCGGGCATCAGATCGACTTCGCCTGGGGCAGCCAGATGGACCGGGTCAGGGAGTTGAAGGCCGCCGGGCTCAACGCGCTCGAGCTGTCCGGGCCCATCACCTGCGAGTGGTACCGCGGCATCCCCTACCAGCAGAAGCGGTTCGAGCAGGTGCTCGACTACTGCGACGCCCACGGCCTGATCGCCGCGCCCATCCTCCCCGACCTGGAGGTGCTCCGGGACCAAGTCTTCGACCCGCGCGTGGCCCCGCGCTACCGCCGCCGGCTCGAGCAGCATATCCGGCAGTACGGCAACCACCCCAGCGTCGGCCTCTGGTACATGGACTTCAACCTCGCCGGCTACTTGTGGTACTGCGCGCCGTCCAAGCTGGACGGCGTCTACAAGCCCACCGACGCCGGGTTCCGCCAGAAGGAGCGCTACGCGCTGGAGGCCGAGCGGCTGGCCCACGAGGTGGACCCGCGGCCTATCTACCACCATGCCTGCGGCAACTTCGGCCACCAGGTCACCAGCAACCTCTACCTCGGCCCCAACTCGCCCACCCAGGAGCGTGAGGAGTGGCCCTCGGCCTGGGCCGCGCAAAGCACCGTGCCGTTCGTCGCCGCCGAGCACTGCCTCTGGCTGATCCCCTACTGGTTCCGCCCGCGCCAGTTCCCGCTCAGCGTGGTCTACGCCGGTGAGCCGATCTTCGACGAGCTGACCGCCCTCGTCCGCGGGCCGGAGGCTTACGCCGAGATCAGCCCCGAGCTGTTCGAGCGCTACGACATGGACCGCCAGCCGGGCGGCGATCGCACGCGCTCACTCATCCGCCACCACCCGGGCTACCAGGCGGCCAAGTCGGAGATCGCCCGTCTCTCGCTCCGCGCCTGGCGCACCTGGGGCGTGTCGGGGATCCTGTTCAACGCCGAGAACTGGGACTGGATCGGCGACCACGGCGAGCCGCTTCCGGCGATGAAGGCCATGGCCCGGTACTTCGGTGATACGGACCTCTACATCGCCGGGGCGCCGGGCGACTGGCCGAGTAAGGACCACGCGTTCTACGCCGGCGAGACGATCCGCAAGCAGGTGGTTCTGCTTAACGACCTGCAGCACGACATTCCGGTCAGCCTGCGCTGGCGGCTGGTGAGTGCGGCCGGGAAAGAGCTGGCGGCGGGCCGGTTGGCGATGGTGTCGAAGGCCGGCGTGCCGACGTTCGCGCCGCTCGAGGTGAAGGCACCGGCGGTGACCGCGAGAGCAGAATACCGCCTCCAAGTGGACCCGATCCCCGGTCGGGGCGACCGGCAGGTCGCCCGCGCCACCGGACGGGCCACACGGCGGACGGGCGACCTGCCGGT
>JACPDV010000408.1:3224-12702 GCA_016183835.1 Armatimonadota bacterium | reverse complement strand
CGGACGGGCGACCTGCCGGTCGCCCCTACCGGGTCGGCACCATTGCTGCCCGATGCGCTGCCCATCCAGGTCTTCCCGCGACCGGCTCCCGCCGCGCCCGGCGGGGTGGTGGTCTACGACCCGGTCGGCGACACGAGCGCCATGCTGCGCCGCGCCGCCGTGCGCTTCACACCCCTGACCGGGAACGCCGAGCTCGGGGCGGGCGCGCGGATCCTGGTCGTCGGCCGGAAGGCCTGGGACGCGGCCTTCATGGCCAGAGCGAAGGCGCTCGGGCTGGAGGCCGCGATTCGGGCCGGGTTGCGCCTGGTGGTGTTCGAGCAGACGGCCGCCGCACCGTTCGGCCTGAAGCTCGAGGAGACCTCGACCCGCGACGCCTTCTTCGCGCAAGCCGGCCACCCGCTCCTGGCCGGGCTCGAGCCGGCGGACATGCGCGACCTGCGCGCGCGGAGCGATCTGCTCGAGCCGTACCCCGATGCCGCGCCGGAGACCGAGCACCGCTGGCCGGCGCGCTGCTGGAAGTGGGGCAACCGCGGCGTGGTGGCGACCTACGTGTTCCTCAAGCCGCACTACGCGCCGTTCCGGCCGGTCCTGCAATGCGGCTTCGACCTGACCCAATCGCCACTTCTGGAGGCGCGCTACGGCAAGGGGCTGGTGACGCTCTGCCAGGTGGATGTGACGCCGCGCTGCGGGACCGACCCGGTGGCCACGCGGCTGGTGGCGAACCTGCTTGGGCAGCGGGTCGTGCCGGCGCAGGCGCCGTGCAGCTTCGTGGGCGCGTCGGCGGCGGAGTTCCTGGCGCCGTTCGGCCTCGCCCCCGCGCCGTTCCAGCCGGGCGCGCAGGGCGTCGTGTTCGTCGGCAAGGAGACCCCGGGCGAGACCGTGACCGCGCAGCTCGAGCAGGCGGCGCGCGGCGGGGCGACGGTGGTGCTCCTGCCGCGGGCGGCGGGGTTCGGGCTGAGGCTGGCGGACCAGCGGTGGTTCATCGGCCGGCTGAAGCGCGACCCACTGCTGGCCGGCCTGAACGACGGCGACCTCTACCTCAAATCATGGAAGACCACCCCGGCGGTGCCCGCCGAGGGCGGCTGGGAGTCGCTGGTGGAGCCCGGCGTGCTGGCGGTCAAGGCGCTGGGCCAGGGCCGGCTGGTGGCCTGCGAAGTGGATCCCGAGCAGCTCGGCGCGCGCGGGCGGGCCAAAGCGCTGCGCTTCTGGAACGTGCTCCTGGCCAACCTGGGCGCCGAACGCGAGGCGAACGCGGCGTTCGTCACGGCGCCGGCGAAGGCGTGGGAGGAAAGCGAGAGCGAGCAGTTGCCGCCGTACATGGGGTGGTAGGCAGGTGGCGGAGGCGCCGCGCGGAAGTGGCGGCCTGGGGAACCAGGGAGGACCGGCGATGAACTTCGCACGCACCGCCGCGCTGGCTGCCTTGCTCCTGGCGTGGCCCGGATCTGCGGACACCGTGCTGCTGGACGAGGTGTGGTCGCCCGAAATCATGGTCAACGACGTGGTCGCGACCGAGATCGACACCGTGCAGACGGGCGACCCGAGCATGGCCCGGAGCGGCGAGTTCAGCATCAAGCTGGAGAACCTCACTGGCTTCCCGA
Organism: Armatimonadota bacterium; assembly: GCA_016183835.1. Taxonomy (GTDB): domain Bacteria; phylum Armatimonadota; class UBA10988; order UBA10988; family UBA10988; genus JACPDV01. Next base: position 11,104 of record JACPDV010000408.1, on the reverse strand, counting down.
ACGTGCGGTTCCGCTCCGCCACGGTGGTGCGGCGAAGTGGCAACTCCGGATCTTCGTCTGGGTCGAAGGCTACGCGCCTGCGCCGGTAATGGTCCTGCAAGCCGACCTCGACGGCGGCGGTGAGGGCGGCGCGCTCGTGGCCGACGATCAGTGGCACCAGGCCAAGGCGCCGCTCAAGGCGATGGACGACTACGCCAAGGTGCCGCATGACCTGCGGCTCCCGGCGTACGTCTGGCTGGCGCCGACGAGCGGCTGGGACGTGCCGCACCGTACCTACGTGGACCGCATCGAAGTCACGGTGGGGGGCGACGACCCGCAGATCCCGCGCCCGGCGCCCGAGTCGGCGACCCACGTCCGGCCGCGGCCCGGCGCGCAGACGGGCGGGCCCGGCTGGATCTGGTGGGAAGCCGAAGACGCGGTGCAGAGCAACGTGCTCTACGGCGGCGCCCTGGCGCCGGACACCAGCAACGAACAGGCGATCCTGTCGAACGGCGCGTGGCTGCAGTGGCACGGGGTGCCGGACCCGGCGCTGGACGCGCGCTGGACCGTGGATCTGCCGGAGGCCGGGCGCTACGCGCTTTGGTGCCGGGCGATGGGCGAGACCTTCCGCTGGCGCTGGAACGACGGCAGGTGGCGGCCGTCCACCGGTGGCTGGACCGACGAGCGCACGATCCGCGGCATGGGGAAGTATGTGCTGAGCGTGCAGTGGCTGTGTCTCGGGGCGGTGGACCTGCCGGCGGGGAAGGACACGTTCGCGGTGACGATGGACCCGGACGAGGGCGCGGTGGGGTTCGACTGCTTCCTGCTGACCAAGGGCGAGTTCAAGCCGGATGGGGTGAAGAAGCCGTAGTTACTCGACCAGCACGCCGACGGGCACGGTCGGGCCGTCCGTCTCGGCCGGCGGGACGCCGGGGAGCCAGACGGGCTGGTCGTTGACGACGAAGATGGGGACGCGGTCGCGGACGACGCGGGGGACGCCGAGGTCCTGAAGCAGGTCGGACACCTTCGCCATGTAGGGTTGGCCGTACCAACGGTCGTGGGTCCGGTCGCCGGCTCGGCGCGAGCGAACCACCAGGCCGGCCTCCGGCAAGTCTGCATGCAAGGGCAGGCGGGCAGCCTCGTCGCCCACCACCACGATCACCTCAGCCGGCGGGATCGGCGTGCGCCCCGGCGCCAACTGGGTCGGTCCCCAGGGTCGATAGTCCGGTCGGCACGGGAGTAGCACCAACCTGTACTGGGCGCGACACGCCAGGCCGCAGCCGAGAGCTTGCGGTCCGGCCGTCGCCGGGCCTACCGCCAGCGCGTCAAGTCGCCGAATGGCGGCCAGGTCGATGTCCTCTAGGCCTCGCATGCACTCGCGCAGAGCCGCGCGGAGGATCAGCCAGCGTTCGGCCTCGGGCAGGTCCAACCAGTCTGCTCGTTCGCCGGCGGGCGGCGGCGGCATGTCCCTTCTGTTCCTGCCCTGGTGCGGCGGGTTTGTCGGGTCGCACCGCACGCCGCGTAGCCCGATCACTACCGCCCCGAGGCCGTCCAAGAAGTCCGTCGGCCGGGGGGCCACGCGTTGCTCTCTAAGGAGTAACGCCGCGTACCGGCCTAGCGCCTCGCGCTCCGCGCCGCAGACCCGCGCCGCGCGCGCCACGTGCTCCACGGCCAGCGGCTCGAACCGCTCCAGCGCCGGCACCAGCTCCCGCCTGAGCCGGTTCCGCAGGTAACGCGCATCCGCATTCGACGGGTCCTCGACGAACGTCAGGCCGCGCTCGGAAAGGTACGTCAGCAGGTACGCCCGGCGTGTCTCGATCAGCGGCCGCACCCACACGCCATCCCGCGCCGGCATGGCGCCCAGGCCTGACGTGCCGGCCCCGCGGAACAGGTTGAGGAGCAGCGTCTCGGCGCGATCGTCGGCGGTGTGGCCGGTGGCGATCAGGTCCGCGCCGGCGTCCTGCGCCACCTTGACCAGGAACGCCCGCCGAGCCTTCCTGGCAGCTTCTTCCGAGTGGCGGGCATGTGCCACTGGCAGCTCGCTGCCAGTGTCTGCTCCGGTCAGATGCTCAGAAGGGGACACTGGCAGCAAGCTGCCAGTGGCACACTCGTCGGCCTTCCCGGTGGAGCATGGAAGGCCCCGCTCCGCCGCCAGCTCCGCCACCCGCCGCACCTCGTCCGCGCTCTCGGGCCGCCACCCGTGGTCGAAGCTCGCCACGTGCAGGCGCCACCCGTGCGCCGGCGCCAGCCGGTCGAGGATGTCGAACAGCGCCGTGCTGTCCGGCCCGCCGGAGACGGCCACCACAGCGACTGCGCCGTCCGGGATCAGCCGTTCCCGGACGATCAGGTCTTCAACCTGGCGGAACAGGTCCATCGGCTCTCTCGCTGACGCATTAGCACGGCCCGGGCGGCCGTAGGGTCCGCTCTTGCGGACGCGTTCGGCCCAGCGCCCCGCGCAACCGAAGCCCGCCGGCGGCACCGGAGCCGCGTCCGCAAGAGCGGACCCTACGCCGACCCACTCACCGCCCCCACAGCCAGCCCAGCAGGTCGCGCGCACCCTCGCGGAGCCGGCCGGCTTCCGTGGCCTCGTTCTCGTCGAACCGGCCTGGCCCGCTCCGCCTGCGAGCCGGCCGGAACGCCAGGTACGGCACCGGCCGGTTCGCGTGCCGCCGCGTGACCGACGAGCAGGCGTAGTCCGTCAGGATCGTCAGCTCCAGGCTGCGGTCCTTCTCCAACAGCTCCATGACCGGACCGATGAGCAGCGCATCGAACTGCTCGACAGCCCACTTCTTGCGCTCGGGATCGCCGGTGTGGCCCGCCCGGTCGGCGAGAGCGTGGTGCGCCACCACACTGTCTGCCCGCTCCAACGCGGGTACCAGCGCGCCGGCCAGCTCGTGCGGCCTCCCCTTGTCCGCCTGCCCGGTCTGTGGCGCCGTGACGGCGGCGGCCATCGCCGCGCCGCGCACCGCCAGGTGGTCCGCCAGCACCACAGGCAAGTGCCCGGTCTTGAAGACGAACATCCGCAGTCGCGGCGCGCGGCCAAAGCCCCACGGCCAGAGCACTTCGTACGTCGGCTGCCCCTCGTGCCGGCGCGCGAGGTTCACCGGGTGGCTGTAGAGCAGCTCGCGGGCGTCGTCGATCAGCCGGCGGATGGCGTCGTCCTGATCGCCTTGCGGGAGCTGCGAGTCGAGATCGCCGTCGAGCTGCCCGGGCGGCGGCACGAGCACGTCCACCGGGCCTTCCGTCCAGAGCCCCAGTCCGCGGAGGCGCGAGGTGCGGCGGATGCGGACGTTGCTGCGAGTGCAGACCGTGGCCAGGTCGCCCCAGAGCTGCTCGGATTCGTCGGCGGTGGGCGGCGCGGGGAAGGGCTCGCCGGGCGAGAGCAGGTCGAGCCGAAACCCGGAGTCGCGGAGCCCGAGCCCGGCTCCGGCGCCGAGCAGCTCCAGTGCGCCGCGGCAGCCGGGTACCTCGGCGTAGCCGAAGAGGGCGAGGGTGGTCAGGTCGGCGCCGATGGCGGGATCGTCCAGCGGTCGTTCGGGCACCGGCCGGCAGAGACCGACTTCGCTCACCGCGGCCAGTTGGTCGAGGTTGGGTGTGGCGGCGGACTCCAGCGGTGTCTTGCCGTCGAGCGCGTCGTGCGGATCGTCGGCCAGACCGCTCAAGAGTAGAATCAGGCGCGGCATGGGCAGCTCCGCCGGGGAGTCGGTGTGCGGGCCTTCGCGGGCGCGGACGGAGAAACCCCGCCCCTACGCCTCGGCGGAAGCAGCGGCACCCTCTGCGGCCGGTAGGGGCGGGGTCTCCCCGCCCGTCCGGCGTCGCCCGTCAAGTCGGCAATCCGGCCCCGGTGATCCGTTCGAGGGCCTCGAGGTAGCGCCCGCGCGTCACCTGCACCACCTCGTCGGTCGGCGCCGGCGCGGGCGGAGTCTTGTCCCAGTCGAGCGTGTCCAGCCAGTCGCGCAGATACTGCTTGTCCATCGCCCGCTGCGCCCGGCCGGGCTCGTACTCCTCCACATCCCAGAAGCGCGAGCTGTCGGGCGTGAGCACCTCGTCGATCAGGATCAGCTCGCCCGCGTGCAGACCCAGCTCGAACTTGGTGTCGGCGATGATCACCACCTTCGACCGGGCGTACGCGGCGCACGAGCCGTAGATCCGCAGCGTCATGTCGCGCATCCGCTCGGCCGTCTCGCGCCCCACCACCTCGATGCACCGCTCGAACGAGATGTTCTCGTCGTGCCCGCTGGCGGCCTTGGTGGACGGCGTGAAGATCGGCTCCGGGAGCTGGTCTGCCTCGCGCAGCCCGGGCGGCAGCCGCAGCCCGCAGACCGTGCCGTGCTCGCGGTACTCCTTCCACCCGCTCCCGGCCAGGTAGCCGCGGGCGATGCACTCGATGGGCATCGGCTGCGCCTTGACCACCAGCATCGACCGGCCGTGCAGCTCGGCGCGGCCGCGCTGGAAGGCCGCCGGGTAACGGCTCTCGTCGGCGCTGACGCGGTGATGCGGGATGCCCTCGGCCTGCAGCCGGTCCAGCCAGAAGTTGGTCAGGGCGGTGAGGATCCGGCCCTTGTCGGGGATCGGCCGCGGGAGCACACAGTCATAGGCCGAGATTCGGTCGGTGACGACCAGCAGCAACTGCTCGCCGAGGTCGAAGATGTCGCGCACCTTGCCGCGGTGGTCCGGCTCACGGCCGTCGAGGGTGGCGTACAGCAGTCCGGTCATCGCTCACTCTCCGCTTTCCAGGCAGTGCAGCACGTTGGAGACTTCCACCACCACCTCCAGCTCGGCCATCCGCGCCAGCGAGCGCTCGATGCTGCGGCCGGACGTGGGATGCGTGATCCACACGATCTCCGCCCAGTCGGCGTCGGACTCGGTCTGCAGCATCTGGGCCACGCTGACCTGCTCCTCGCCCAGGATCCCCGCCAGCTTCGCCAGGACGCCGGCGCGGTCGAGCACGCGCATGCGGACGTAGTAGCGCGAGCTGACTTCGTCGGTGGGCACCAGCGGCAGGTCGGCGTCGAGCGGCGGCAGGGCGGCCCGGCAGTGGTTGCAGCGGTGCCTGGCCACTTCGATCAGGTCGCCCACCACGGCGCTCCCGGTGGGCCCGTCGCCGGCGCCACGGCCGTAGAACATCAGCCGCCCGACGGAGCTGCCCTCCACGAAGATGGCGTTGTAGACGTCGTTCACCGCCGCCAGCGGGTGGCCCTTGGGCACCAGCGTGGGATGCACGCCCAGCTCGATCCCTTCCTCCGCACTCCCCCTCCTTGCCAAGGAGGGGGCCGGGGGGAGGTCTCCGGTTGCGGCCACTTCCAGGGGGGACCACAGGGGGCGGCGCCGCGCAATGCCGAGCAGCTTGACCACGTACCCCAGCTTGCCGGCCACCGCGATGTCGGCGGGCTGCACGCGCGTGATCCCGTCGCGCGCCACGGCGTCGATGTCGACCCAGGTGTCGAACGAGAGCATCGCCAGGATGGCCAGCTTGTAGGCCGCGTCGTGACCCGCCACGTCGTTGGTCGGATCCGGCTCCGCGTAGCCGGCGGCCTGCGCCTCGGCCAGCAGCTCGGCGTAGGGCCGGCCCGTGGCGGTCATGCTGCTGAGGATGTAGTTGGTGGTGCCGTTGATGATGCCGATTACTTCGCGGATGCGGTTGCCCGCCAGGCCGTGGCCGAGCGCGCGGAGGATGGGGATCCCGCCGGCCACCGCGCCCTCGAAGGCGATCTCGCCGCCGTGCTCGTCCGCCAGGGCGAACAGCTCGCGGCCGTGCTTGGCGAGCAGCTCCTTGTTGGCGGTGACCACAGCCTTGCCCGCGCGAAGCGCGGCGGTCACGCCCTCCCGCGCCACGCCCACGCCGCCGATCACCTCGACGATCACGTCCAGGTCGGGCGCCGCGGCGACGGCGAGCGGGTCGGTGGTCAGCTCGAGGCCGGTGAGGTCGACGGGCCGTGGCTTGCTGAGGTCGCGGACGGCGGCGCGGACGGCGATCACCTCGGCGCCGACGCGGGCAGCGATCCGCTCGCGCCCCTCGCGCAGCGCGCGCACGGCGCCGCTGCCCACCGTGCCAAGCCCCAGGAACCCGACCCGCACCGCGTTCACTTCGCGCCGCCCCCCAGCGGCTCGAACTCGAGGAGCACCTCGCCCGCCACCACGAGCTGGTCGTTGGCCGCCACCACGCGGGCCAGCTTCCCGTGGATCCCGGCGCTGATCTCGTTGAAGATCTTCATCGCCTCGATCAAGCACACCACATCGCCCTCGTCCACGGCGTCGCCGATCTCCACGAAGGGCGGCTGGCCGGGCGCCGGCGAGCGGTAGAAGACCCCGGTGATGGGCGACTTGAGCTGGTACAGACCCGCCTGCGGCGGCGCCTCGACCGCGCGCTCGGCGCCATACTCCACGGGCGCCGCGGCCGCCGGCGGGGCGCCGGAATCGTCCACTGCTGGCGGGCCAGGCTCCACGGTGATGGAGATCTCGGTCTCCTCGTCCACCACGGTGAGGCCCTCGAGCCCGTGTCGCTCGACGATGTCGATCAGCCGCTGCACCTCTGCCAAGTCCACGAGGCTGTCCATGGGGAACTGCTCTGCCGGGTGAGTCTACGCTGGGCGGACACTCCGGTCAACTGCCGTGGGAAGGGTGTGGGGTGTGGGGTGTGGGTCAGTCCGCCTCGCGGAGCTTGGCGATGAGGCCCCGGAGCAGCCTACCGACACGATCACATTGCTTCAGCACATCGGCGGTTGCGCCGCGAGGCGCGCACTCCACCATCTCGGACAACAGCAGGTGGGTCTCGAGCTCCTTCAGGGACCCCTGTGCGATGTGCAGGAAGTGGATGTACTCGCCGCGCGTGGCCCGGCCATAGCCTTCGGCGATGTTTGCCGGCACGGATACGGCGGCGCGTCGGATCTGCGATGTGAGGCCGTACCGCTCCTCCGTCGGGAAAGGCCGCGTCACCAAGTAGCACTCCTTGGCGAGTGCCATCGCCTCCCGCCATGACACGTCTTCAGCAACTCGGTCACCCGCGCGGCGGCTTCCGGGCCAGGTTCCATCGGCGCGCTCAAGAGTTTGTCGATGTAGTGGTCCTGACCCAGCTTCGTCAGGATTCGCGCGCGCCCTTGCGAGGGGGTCGGGGCGAGACGATGGATCGAAGGAGAGTCCGGCAACTCCTCGATCTCCTCCCACTTCGGCCAGTCCGCGTCGCTCGCCAACGCGCGGTTGTAGCAGCGCATCGCGTCGTCCACCGTGAAGCAGGCGTCGTGTTCGCCGATCTCCGCCATCATCGCCCGCGGCGCGATCAGCCCGGCCACATCGGACACGTCGCCGAGCGTCGCCAGACCCGGCATGTACTGCGCCCCGCAGGTGTTCGCCCGCTCCAGGATGTCCTGCAGCGTGTTGAGGTAGCAGACGATCACCGCGCAGCCGATGCGCTCGTCCAGCGCCGACAGGTAGGTGGTCATGGTGCCGCCGAACGAGACGCCCACGCAGCCGATCCGGTCGCATCGCACCTCGGGCCGGCTGAGGAGGTAGTCGAGCGTACGCTGCCCGTCGTGGATCTGCAGCGCCAGAGCGTGGTAGCCGAAATAGCCGGCGCCGAGGTAGTACACGTTGCAGCCGTCGCGGGACGGCCGGCGGACCCACTCGTCTGTGTCGCTCCGCTCGCCGAAGCCGCGCCAGTCGGGCGGGATGGCCACGTAGCCGCGCTCGGCGAGGCGCACCGCGAGGTCGTGGTAGGCGCCGGTGCTCACCGGGTTGCCGTGATGGTCCACGCCCACGACCGCATGCTTGCCCAGCACGTCATGGCCGTGGCAGCACAGCACCCCGGGCGCCGGGTGCGCCGCGGTGGCGGACTTGGGCACCAGCACCCAGGCGGGGATGGAGGCGAACGGCTCGGAGTCGAAGACCACGTAGTCGCGTGTGTA
>JACPDV010000408.1:0-3157 GCA_016183835.1 Armatimonadota bacterium | reverse complement strand
GTCGACAGGACTTCCGCGTTGAGGGGCACGCTCTCGGGCGCCGGGCCGAGATTGCGGAGCACGGCGCGGTGGAAGTCACGGCGCCACTTGGCCCAGTCGGCGGGCGTGGAGCCGGCGAAGTGGAGCGCCGGCCGGGTGGCGGCCAGGCGGGCGCGCAGACCGTCGGCGGGGCGGAGGTAGCGGGGCACGGGGGCGTCTCCGGGCGGGCGACACTATAGCACCCGGCACGGGTGAATGGACACGCTGTCCCGTCCGCCACACAGTGACCCGTTGGAGGCAACCATGAGCGATTCCCTTTCGCGCCGCGAGGCGCTGACGGCCTTGGGGGCGGGCGCGCTGGCGCTGGGCCTGCACGCCACCGGCGCCGGGGCCGCCGACAACCCCCACGCGGGGCTGATGGCTTTCAAGGACGGGCAGTACGTCCTGCCGCCCTTGCCGTACGACTACAAGGCGCTCGAGCCGCACATCGACGAGCAGACGATGCGCCTGCACCACGACAAGCACCATGCGGCGTACGTGGCCGGGCTGAACAAGGCGCTCGCCGCCCTGGAGGCCGCCCGCAAGGCCAACGACTTCGCGGCCATCCAGGCCCTCTCGGGTCAGGTCGCGTTCCACGGTTCGGGCCACTTCCTGCACACGCTGTTCTGGAACAACATGCGCGCGCCGGGCGGGGCTGGGCCAAGCGCGGCGCTGACCGCGGCCCTGAGCCGCGACTTCGGCAGCCTGGACGGGTTCAAGGGCCAGTTCGGCGCGGCTTCGAAGGCGGTGGAAGGCAGCGGCTGGGGCATCCTGGCCTACGAGATGCTCGGCAAGAAGCTGCTCGTGCTCCAGGCCGAGAAGCACCAGAACCTGACCGCCCAGGGCGTGGTGCCCGTGCTGGTGCTGGACGTGTGGGAGCACGCCTACTACCTCAAGTACCAGAACAACCGTGGCGAGTACGTCAACCAGTGGTGGAACGTGGTCAACTGGGACGGTGTCGAGCGGCACCTGGCGGGGATGGGCGCGCTGGTGTGAGCCGGGAGCGGTGAGCGGTGAACGGTGAACCGTGAGCGGCCCCGATCTGGCCGACTGCTCACGGCTCACTGTTCACAGCTCACGGTTCACGGTACACTGTGGCGGCCCGGGAGCCGGCCTCGTTGGACAGCTTGCGCGCGTTCTTTCACCAGATCGGCAGCTTCGACGGTCTGCAGCAGCTCATCGGCGCCGGCGGGCTGATCATCCTGGTCGGCATCGTCTACGCCGAGACCGGGCTGTTGGTGGGCTTCTTCCTCCCCGGCGACTCGCTGCTCATCACGGCCGGCTTCGTCGCCAGCACGAAGCCCGAGCTGCTGCAGCTTTGGGCGCTCCTGACGGCGCTGCCGCTGGCGGCCATCTGTGGCGACTCGACCGGCTACCTGATCGGCCGGAAGACTGGTGAGGCGCTCTACAACCGGCCGCGCTCGCGGATGTTCCACCCCGACAAGCTGCTGCGCACCAAGGCCTTCTACGACAGGTACGGCCCGGCGACGGTGGCGTTCGCCCGCTTCATGCCCTTCGCCCGCACCTTCGCGCCGGTGGGGCTGGGTCTGGTCGATGAGCCTGATCGGCTTCTATTTCGGGCGCATTCCGTTCGTCCAGCGGCACATGGAGAAGGTGCTGATCCTGGTGATTCTGCTCTCGGTGCTGCCGGTGGCGCTGCACGCGCGGCGGGTCAAGAAGGATGCGGCGGCGGAGCAGCATCTGGCCGAGGGAGATGATGCCCCCTCCTTGCCAAGGAGGGGGTAGGGGGAGGTCCAGTCCATTCCACCGCGGCTTCGTGTGGACCTCACCCCAGCCCTCTCCTTGGCAAGGAGAGGGGGCCGGAACCGAACCGGGGACGGTGGCGGTCCTTCAGAAGTCCAGCAGCTCCGCCAGCCGCACGTCCCAGAGGATCCCGCCGTACTTCGCGTAGCCGGCCAGGAACCGCTCCGTGGCGGCGATGGCCGCGTCCTTCCCCTCGAACAGCGGCGCGCACGACTCCAGCCACGCCGCCGCCTCGTCCAGCTTGCCGCCCATCGCCTTCCGTACCGCCTCGTTGGCCTTCGCGCGCTCCATCTCCGCGCGCACGGACGCGTACTCGAATTGCCGCTGGATCCCCGGCGCGAAGTCCGTTTCTCCCAGCACTTGCCGCGCCTGCTCCGCGGCCGCGGGGAAGCGGGCCAGCACGTCATGGTTGCCCGACTTCGGGAACTCCCAGAAGGCCAGCCGGAACTGCCGTGCCGCCGGATCGCAGTCGAGGGCGAGGTTGACCGGGTAGTAGGCCGGCTGCACCGTCACCTTGCGGAAGCCCACGGGGAGCAGCGCGAAGGCGCACGGGCCGATGCCCTGTCCCTTGTCCACGTCGAAGACCTCGTCGTAGAGCACACCGAACCAGCCCTGGCCCGGTTCGAGCGTCTGCGACTTGCCCTCTTCCACCACGCCGGCCGGCGTCAAGACGCGCCGCGCGCCGTCGCGATGGTTCCAGCCCGTGAAGTAGCTCGGGTAGGCGCGGAGCACGACCTTCACGTCGGTCAGCGGTTGCCGGGGCTCGAGGTCGATCTGAAGGAGCAGCTTGTCGTCGCCGGGGAGCCCGAGGAAGCGGTAGCGCACCTCGGCGAGCGGGTGGTGCCAGACCATGTCGGCCATGGCGCGCGGGCCGGACTCGGCGGGCTCGAAGCTGCTCAGCGGCGAGGCGCCGACCATCTGGCCGTTGAGCGAGAGGAAGACGAAGCCCGAGTGATACCAGTTCTCGCTGGTGGGGAAGGGCATGCCGACCGGGCCTTCGCCGGGGTTGAGGAAAGTCCCGTCGGGCCCCACCTCGCAGTGGTAGCTGACACCGTAGGTCTGCCCGCCGAGGCGAAAGCTCATCGTCCGCCGGTGGTAGGAGTGCTCGCCCCGGGAGGTAGACCAGGCGCCGGCGTCGAGCGCGGCGGGCTCGGCGGCGAGGGCGGCGAAGGGCAGACAGAGGCCGAGGAAGAGGGCAGAGTGGGCGGTGCGCATGGGCGGCTCCGCCGGCGGCTAGGTCTCGTCGTCGAGCAGGCGGGAGACCAGGTCCACCAGGTGCTGCGGCTCGTAGGGCTTGGTGAGGTAGACGTCGGCGCCGCGGAGCAGCCCCTCCCGCTCGTCGGACGCCTGCCCCAGGGCGGTGAGCATGATCACC
>JACPDV010000401.1 GCA_016183835.1 Armatimonadota bacterium | reverse complement strand
CTCGCGCAACGCGATCAGGGCCGCCGCGTGCTCCGAGATGCTCATGCCGCTGTGCCTGCGGTTCCCCACCCTTTACGACGGATCCGAGCTGCGCAGCGGCAGGACCGCCGTGAGCTGGCGCAGGAGCGCCCGCGCGTCCGGCCACGCCGGCTCCGGCAGCGACTCGAGATACGCCGCCAAGACCTCACCCGGCGACGGAGCCCTGACCTCCGCCGCCGCGTCCGCTGTCACCGGCAGCTCCACTGGGAGCAGCTCGGCCGACAAGTCCTCCGCCGTGGGAATCCGCTCCGCCGGGTCCAGGGGCAGGTGGTACCACAGCACCTCCGCCCCGGCCCGCCGGTCCTGTTCCCTCAGAGTTTCCAGCGCCGCGTTCAGTTCCTGCCGGCGCCGTTCCCCGCCCGCGCTCCGCCGCGCGGCTTTGTACGACCGTGCGAAGCTCGCCTCCACCGCGTCCAGGTCGGCGTCGCGCCCCACGTTCAGCACGTTGTACGGTGAGCCGAAGCCTTCGTCACGCATCGCCGCGTTCCTTTCTCACCTTCGCCGCCCCAGCCTCAACCGCAGCTCGCGGCACTTGGTCACCAGCTCGCGCGACTCCTCGAGCCTGGCTCGCACCTGGTTGGCCAGCCGCGTGCCGCCCAGCTCCGACGCCCGCTCGAACAGCCCCGCCACCCGCGTGAACGCTTCGCCGAGCTGCCTTGCCTGCTCCGCCGCGTCCGCCGGCGGGCCTGTCTGCTCCAGCTCCGTCAGTGTGTAGTAAGCCTTGCGCCGATGCCGGAACAGCTCGTCCGCCGAGTGCGCCAGGCGCGGCGCCAGCGCCGCGCCGAGCTTCTTCTCCAGCGCCGCAAAGGCCTCCGCCGCCGAGCCTGTCGGCCGCAGCGCCTGCGCCTCGCGGCACTTGGTCAGCCCCTGCTCGAGCAGCGACACCGCCTCACCGGCCTCGGCCATGTGCAGCAGGGCTTCCGCCTGCTGCCGCAAGGCCTCGAGCTGTTGCTCCTCGGTCTCCGCCAGCGCCTCGACGTCGCGTGCCGCGCTGTAGGTCGCCCGCCAGTCGCCCGACTCGGCCCGCTCGGCGGCCACTTCGCTCAGCCGGTCGCGCAGCTCCGCCTTGCGCTGCCGGATCGCGTCCAGCGCCTCGGGCCGCTTCTGCGCCAGCTCGTCCAGGTGGGCGATGGCTGCGCCGGCGCCGCGGGCGGAGGCCAGCACCGTGGCGTGGTCCAACTGCACGTCCAGCTCGTCGGGCCGTGCGGTGAGCAGCCAGCCGCTCTTGTGCAGCGCCCGCTCCACCTCGCCCAGGGCGATCAGCGGCTGGATGCTCGCTCGCTGCGTGCGGATGTCGAACGGCCGGGTGGCGATGCAGGCCTCCAGGTGGCGCAGCTCGTCGGCCCATTGCTCCAGCGTGCGGTGGAGCCCCGCCACGTGGCCGTGGGCGGCGAACATCACTGCTTCGCGGTAGGTGCTGCTGACGCGTTCGAACGGTGCCTCGGCCCACGCCTCGATGGCCTGCTCGTGGCGCCGCGCCGCGGTGGCGGGGTCGCCCTGCGCCTCGGCGACCACCGCCAGATTGTGGATCGCCGCGGCCGGCCGCGGGCTGAGTGCGCGCAGGGCCTCGCGCGCCTGGTCGTATTCGGCCACCACGTAGTGGCCGTAGGCGAGGAGGTTGTGCAGCTCCGCGACCCACGGCTGCGCGCTGCGCGGGAGGCGAATCCGGCGCAGCTCGTCGAGGCGGGTGGCGAGCACGCTCCGGGCACTGGCCGCCCGGCCGGCCTGGATCTGCGCCGCGACCGCCGCCAGAATGACCCGCAGCCGGACCGTCACCTGCGCCGCGGTGAGGCGCTCCAGCCCACGGGGATCGTCTCGAGCAGGACCGCGGCGGTGTGGACGAACTCGTCGCCCCGGCCGAGCTGCCCGTTGAGCGCGGTGACGGCGAAGCGGAGGGCGCGGTCCTCGTGCGCCGCGAGAGCATGCCGCAGGGCCGCCTCGGCCATCCGCACCTGGTGGTTGCGCAGGAACCACGAAGCCAGGGTCCAGGCCACACCGGGCCGCGCGCGGAGCTCGGCCGGGAGGTGGTAGGCGTGGGCCAGGGCGGCGTCCAGGTCGCCCCGCCGGTCGGCGGTCACGGCGCTGAGCCAGGTCACCGCCTCGGGCACCGGCTCCACCTCGCGGAGCACGGCCAGCCGCAGGTCGGCGCGCTCCACGGCGCCGGCGATCAGCTCGTCCTGCACGGTGCGGCAGACCAGGGCCACGTGCATGGCGCGCCAGGTGGGCAGGTCGGCGGCGGCGTCCATGTCGTAGAGCCGGTCGAGCGCGGCGGGATCGTGCTCCTCGGCCAGCGATGACACCCGGCGGAGCGCGGCGGCGAAGCCCTGCCTGGCGTCGAAGAGCGTGTTGAGGCTGTCCAGCCCGGCGACGGGCGCGGCGCGCAGGGCCAGGTGGACGAGCACCGGCCGGTAGCTGTCCCACGGCGGCCCCTGCCGGTGCGCCGCCGGAGTGAGGCACTGCCAGGCCTGCTCCAGCCGCCCGGCCTCCGCCGCCTGCTGCGCCGCCAGGGCGCGCTCGAACAGCCGCAGATCCGGGTCGCGCGCGTCCCGCAGCCGGCGGCGGGCGGCCTCCGCGCCGTGCCGCACGTGCTCCGCAGCGGCCAGGAGCAGCTCCTCCTCGGGCGTCTCGGCCTCGGCCGGCAGGCCGCCCGGCTGGCCCGCCAGCACCGCCCGCGCCGCGAGCAGCGCCGGTGTCGGGGCCACACCGGTGTGGAGCGCGTCGGCCAATGCGGCGTCGGCCACCGGCTGACCGGTGGCTGCGGCCACGAGCACGGTCAGCCCGCACAGCCCGGCGTGCCCGGGCCACGCCGCGGCCGCCGAGAGGTCGACGCGGTCGAGCCGCTGGTCCGCCGCCAGCGCGTTGCGCACGCGGCAGAGGAGCAGCTTCCAGAGCGCGTCGGGATCGTCGGGGCGGAGCTGCACCAGCGCCGCGGCGATGGTCTCCGCCGAGCGGTAGTCGCCGCGCCGGAAGCGGTAGCGGCAGAGCTCGTCGAGCACGCGCGGCTGTTGCGCGACGGGCATGTTCTCCACCACGTTGAGCGCCGCCTCGGTGGCCGCGCCCTCGGCAGCGTAGGCCTTGGCCAGCTCGGTGAGCATCTCGGGGTCGGCGCGGCCGCGGTCGAGGCAGGCCCGCCAGTGGGCGATCTTCTGCCGCACCGGCACGCTGTCGTCGGCCAGGTAGGCGTGGCCCAGCAGGCGGGCGTGCTCGGCGGAGGGGTCGGCTTGGAAGGCGTGCTCGTAGACCGAGGTGGTGCCGGCGTCGGTGCGGCCGGCCGCGGCGTAGATGCCGGACAGGCTGAGCGCCAGCCAGTCCGGCCGTGTGCCGCCCTCCAGCGCCGCCCAGGTGTGCTCGAACAGCTCGGTGTCGCGTCCGCCGGCCTGCTCGACGATGCGCGAGAGACTCAGCCCGAGCTCCGCCCGCCATGCTGCGGGCACGTCGGCGTCGAGCACGACCGGCCGGTGGCGATCGAGGTCCGCCCGCCCCGCGCGCACCTCGCAGACCGCCAGCCAGGCCCGCAGCTCGGCCGCCGCAGCGGGCAGCTCCGCCGCCCGGCGGATCCACTCCACGGCGTCGGGATCGTGCCGCCCGGCGGCCACCGGGGCGGCTCCAGCGCCACCCAGGCGGCCAGCACGGCGCAGGCGTCGCTCACCTCCAGCCTGCCGGCCAGCACCTCGCCGGCCAGGAAGCCGGTGTTCTCGCGGTCGTCCGGGGCGACCCGGAAGAGCGCCTCGTACACGGCCGTGCGCTCGGGGTCGGTGCCCGGCCGCCAGGCCCGCGCCAAGTAACGCAGGCGGTCCGCGTCAGCGGGCTCCGCCGCCGCGGCCTGCGCCACGGCCGCCACGCCGGCCGGCGAGACGGGCCGCTCGAGGTAATGGCGCGCCAGCCAGCGCCGGCCGGCGGCATACTCGAGACCGACGGTGCGCCACTCGCGCTCACCGCCCTCCTGCAGCGCCCGGCAGACCGCCTCGGCGCCGAGGTCCGCGTCGTCGAGCCGGCCGGCGAGCGCCGCCAGGGTGAGCACGTAGGCGGCGCTCACCGAGCTCTCGGCCAGCGCCTCGCGGTACCACTCGAGCCGCGCGGGGACGAACTCGCGGAGCCGCAGGTCGCAGCGCACGGCGGCGCGGCGCCAGGTCAGGCGCTGGTCGGGCGGGACAAGGTCGCCGAGCGTCGCGTAGACGTCGCGGGCCTCGGCGTCGAACAGCTTGCGGGCGAGCAGCTCGCGGCCGAGCACGGCGGCCAGGGCGGGGTCGCGGTCCGCGTGGGCGTGGAACCGCAGCCGGCAGAGGGCGAGGCCCTGCTCCGACACGCTGCGGGCGGCGCCGTAGGCCTGCAACAGCAGACGCCAGGCCGCTTGCCTATCGTTCTCCGTCAAGGAGAGTGGACTCAACGACCGGGACTCCCCACTCGGGCACGCGGCCCGCGTCGACCCAGACTTTTACGAGCGCGTCGCGGACCTCGCGGTCCTCGGGGTGCGCCTCCAGGGCCCGGCGCCAGAGGGTCGCCGCCTCGTCGGGGCGCTGTCTCAGCCAGGCAAGCAAGCCGCGGTAGTAGAGCGCATTGCGGTGTGTGGGGGCGAGCCTGAGCGCGGTGTCGAGCCACCCGCCGGCCTCCGCTTCGCCGGCCGCCAGCGCCTCCGGCGGCGTGGTCTCCAGGAACGCCCGGCCGGCCAGCGCCAGCACCTCCACCTCTTCGGGCTGGCGGCGCAACATGCGGCGAGCGGAGGACAGCACGGTGTCCCACTCGCCCGTCTCGGCCGCCTCCATCAGCCGCTCGGCCGCGGTCGCGTCCTCGCCGCGACCGAGGACCTTGCCCAGCCAGGTGCCGCGCATCGGGTCTCTTCCGTGGACCTTCCCGCCGACTCAGCCTGCCCCACAGCCCGCCGATCTTAGCCCAGGAGCGATCGGCCTGTCAAACCATGGTGCGGCCGGCAACGCCGCTCCGTCACCCGATTCTATCACCTCCGCGGGTGCGGGAGGGTTACCATTCGGAGTCGCGAACAGCGCCCCCGCCCCGGAGACCTCCATGCGCTGGCTGGTCATCCTCCTGCTCCTCCCCGCCCTCGCCCCCGGAGCCGATCCCACCGGGCTCCTCAACGGCTCGTTCGAGCTCGACGCGGACCACGACGGCGTCCCCGACGGCTGGACCACCTCCGGTGACAACGGGATCAAGCAGGCCCTGCGCCAGGACAAGCTCCCCGACGGCACGTTCTGTGCGCTCCTCGAGTGTACCGCCTTCGCCCGCAGCAGCCCGGCCAGCCACGCCATGCTGGCGCAGTACGACACGCTCAAGCTCCAGCAGGGGCACTGGTACCGCCTGCGCTTCCGCGTCCGGGCCGAGGGCGTGGCCGGCGGCAGCCTCGACGTGGCCCTCTCCAACACGCGCGAGTGGAGCAACATCGGGCTGCAGGACAGCGCCTTCCTGACCGCCGACTGGACCTGGTGCGAGACCACCTTCCGCGCCACGCAGACCACCCGGGAGGGCCACCGCCTGCAGCTCTGGTGGGGCTCGACCGGCAAGGTGTGGTTCGACGAGATGACTCTCGACGAGGTCGAGGCGCCCAAACGGCGGTTCCTCGAGCGGCTGCCCGAGACCGCCGCGCGCAACCGCGTGCCGAACGGCGGGTTCGAGTGCGGCGCCGCCGGCTGGGGCAGTGTCACCGACCTGCCCGGCTGGGGCGGCAACCTCAACCGGCTGTTCGGCGAGGTGGTCGAAGGCGGCGCCCACGCGGGCCGGCGCTGCCTCAAGATCGCCGTCACGCCCCAGACCCGGCTCACCTGTTGGTTCGACTACTTCGACCTGATGCAGCAGCCGCTGGTTCTGCCGCTGGCCGCCCACAGTGGCTGGATCGGCGTCGAGCCGGGGCAGACCTGCTCCGTCTCCGCCTGGGTCCGCGCGGCGCCCGCGGGGCAGACCGTGCTCCTCCGCGCCCGCTCGAGCAACGGCGGGCGGAGCGAGAAGCGCTTCGCCGCCGTCGCGGACTGGACCCGCATCGAGCTCGCCTTCAAGCCCGCCGCCGACCAGGTCTACGCGGCCGTCGGCCCCGACCTGGCCGCCGACAAACGCGACTCCGCCACGCTGTGGGTGGACGACGTGATGCTCGAGGCCGGCGGCAGCGCCTCCACCTGGGAGCCGCGCGGCGCGGTCGAGGTGGCCGTCCGCGTGCCGCGCGACGGCGGGCTGTTTGAGCCGGGCGAGCCGGTGAGCGTGGCCGCCGTCGCCGCCAACCACACCCCGCAGTCGCGCAGCATCACGCTCCGCTGGACCGCCACGGACTTCCACGACGCCCTGGTCAATCGGGGCGAGCGAAAGGTGGACCTGCCGCCGGGTGTGGCGAGCGAGGTGACCCTCCCCATCCGGGCGGCGAAACGCGGCTTCTACCGCGTGAGCGTTACCGCCGAGGGCGCCGAGGTCACGCCGCCGCTGCCGCTCCGCCTCGCGGTGATCCCGTTCAACACCCGGCCCGACACGCTGGTCGGCATGAACCACGCCTACCCCACCGCCGACCTGCTCGAGCTGAGCCGCCGGATCGGCCTCGGCTGGTTCAGGGACTGGTCCTACAAGTGGCAGCAGGTGGAGCCGGAGAAGGGCCGCTTCGACTTCGCCGGCCCGGACGCGCAGGTCGATCGGGTGTTGGCGCACAAGCTGCACGTCCTGGCGCTGCTCCCCTTCCCCGGCTCGCGCTGGGCCTCCGAGGCGCCGCCGGCAGCCGGGCAGGAGAACTACCAGCAGAACATGGAGCGCATCGCCCACGCGCCCAAGGACCCGGCGGACCTGGCGGAGTACGTGCGGCGCACCGTGGCCCATCTGAAAGGGCGAATCGACACGGTCGAGATCTTCAACGAGCCGATCTACACCGAGTACGCACTGAGCCAGAAGTTTGGTTACAAGCCGGCCGACTACTGCCGGCTGCTGGCGGTCGCATCCAAGGCCGCGCGCGAGGCCAACCCGCGGGTCAAGGTGATCGGCGGGATCCAGGCGCCGCCGGGGCACTTGACCCGTGAGTTCATCGCCGCCGGCGGGCCGGGCTCCGTGGACGCGATGAGCTTCCACGCCTACCCGGGGCGCGGCCAGCCGGAGGGCATGGTGGGGCCGTTCGAGGAGCTGCGCGCCGACCTGGCGGCGGCCGGCCACGCCAAGCTCCCGCTCTACTTCACCGAGGGCGCCTATTACGCCGACGACGATCCCGAGTACCTGCCCTACAACTCGAGCTGGATCCAGCTCCTCCCCAGCGAGCGCGTGGCGGCCGCCTTCACCTTGCGCCTGACCGGCATCCTGTGCGGCTACGGCACGCAGCGGATCATCTGGCACAGCGGCACGCCGGGCGCCATCAACGAGGTGGACCCGTCGGGGATCTACTTCGAGTACGACGGCCTGCCCCGCGCGCTGGTACCGGTCCTGGCGACGTTCAACGAGCTGGTGGGGCCGGACGTGACCACCCGCGGGCGGGCCAAAGCGCTGGAGGGAGTCTACGCCTACGCGTTGGAGAGCGGCGGCAAGACCGTGGTGATGGCCTGGGCGCCGGGGAAGAAGGTCGCCGTGCCGGTGGACCGGGCGCGGTGGCGGGTGCTGGACATGCTGGGCAATCCGGTGACGGGCGCGCTGACGTTGAACGACGAGCCGGTCTACCTGGTGGGCTCGAAACCGGGCATGACGGTGGGGTGGTGAGATGAGTAGGCTGCTGCCCGTTCTGCTCCTGGCCGTGGTGGCGTCGGCGCAGCCGGGTGCGCCGGGCGAGCCGGAGCCGGCGGCGCGGCTGATCTTCGAGGACCATTTCGACCAGCCCGCGCTCGACCCCGTCTGGCAGGTGAAGGTGGGCGAGTGGAAGCCGGCCGGCGGCGCATTGCAGGTCCGCGGGCCGGACGCCTTCGCCGTGATCGGCAAGGACGCCGGCCCTTCGCTACGCCTCGAGTACACCGCCTGGAGCGACGACCCGTGTGACCTGAGCGCCTGCCTGAACCTGGACCCCGGCGCCACCCACCCGGACGGGCTGTTCTTCCAGTTCGGCGGGTTCCACAACCAGAAGACCGGCGTGTCGTACCAGGCCGCGCGGCAGTGGGAGGCCGCGGTGCCGCTGATCCGGCCGGGCACGCACCACCGCGTGGTGTGCGAGCGGTGGGGCGCCTTCGCGCGGTTCTTCGTCGACGGCAAGCTGCTCTTCCACGGCGTGATCCCCGGCGTCGAGCCGGCTGGCCACGGCTACGCGGGTCTCTTCATCTACACCACGGGCTGGGTCGACGACGTGAAGCTCTACCGGCTGGAGGGCGAGCCGGCGGGCGACATCCGCGCCACCGAGCCGCCGCTGTCGGTGTCGAGCTGGGTGGGGTTCGAGGAGCCCTCGCTGCCGCCGGGCTGGTCGCTTCGGGAGGGCGGCGGCACTGCGCGGGTGGTGTCGCTGCGCGACTACCAGAATGCTCAGCCGCTCCCGCGCTGGATCGACGACCACTGCCTGGAGCTGGCGCTCACCGGCGCCGGCGACGCACCGGCGATCGGGTGCGCCTTCCCGGAGCAGGCGACCGGCCTGATCGAGCTGGAGGCGATGGCCGAGCCGGGCGCCGGGCTGGCGCTGGAGCTGCTCGACACCGCCGGCCGGCCTGCGGTGCGTCTGGCCACGGACGAGATGAGGCGCTTCACCACCCTCGGGCCGGACGGGCTCGGCGTGCTCGATCCGCCGGTGGCCTACACAGGGATCAGCCCGCGGCCGCCGCTTCGCCTCCCTGTCGGCCGCTGGCTCCGCCTGCGAGTGCAGTTCGACGCCGTCCGCGGGCGCTTCACCGTGGCGATCGTGAGCATGTATGTGCCGGAGAAGAGCTACAACAAGTTCCCGGCCACCGGCCACTGGTTCGTCTTCGGCAAGGACGTGCCGTTCGCCCGGCCGGCCGCGGACGGCCGGGTTGCCGGACTGCGGCTGGCGCTGGAGGACCGCGGCACCTTGCGGGTGGACAACCTCTACGCCATCGCGCCGTTCAACGGCGTGACGGTGCGCGGCCGGGACATGCGCCTCCCCGCCCGCGAGCTGCTCGGCAGTGCTGAGCACCCGCGTCACGACCCCACCGACCTCTACCTCTACAGCCTGCGCGAGACGCTTGGCACGCAGGGCGCTTACGGCGAGGTGAACGATCTGCGCGGCGGCCGGCACCCGGAAGTGGTGAAGGCCGCGCTGGCCTACGACACGCTGATGGTGGACCTGGCAGCGCGCGAAAGCGATCTGCGCGGCATCCAGCGGGCCGCTCGAGCGCGTGGGCGGGTGGTGGACGAAGCCGCGCGGCAGCTCGCCGCCGCCGAGGCGGAGCTGGCCACGCTCTACCGGCTCTACGTGGACGCGTACGTCGACGGGCTCAACGCCGAGCGAATGAAGGCCGACGTGCAGCCTGCCGCGGGGCGGCTGCGCGACCATCTGGATCAGCTTCGCCAGGCGCTCGCCGCGGAGTCGGCTGGGCTCGGGCTGAAGCCGCTCCCCGAGCCCGGTCAGCCGCAGGTCGGCGCCGAGCAGGGCCGCTACCGCACCGCCGCCGGGCCGGCGTTCTTCTTCCCGCAGACCAACTGGCTCTGGTGGCCCAAACAGGACCGCCTCCTCCGCCTCGACGGCGCCACCACCGTCTACAGCACGGTCTTCTACCAGGCCCCGGAGGGCAGCTTCATCGACGGGCCGAAGTTCGACCAGTACGCCGGCTGGTTCCTCAAAGGCACGCCCGCGGGGCGCTTCGTGATCGCCGACTGCGTGGGACTCCACGGCTGCTATGTGCTGACGCCCGACTGGTGGCTGAAGCAGCACGAGACGGACCCCGACGCCTTCCTCTGCGACGCCACCGGCCGCATCCCGGCGCCGGGCGGGAAGCCGTGGGAGAGCGACGGCCGCGCCCGGCTCAACTTCTGGAGCCCGGACGTGCGCACCGCCCTCGACCGCATGGCCCACGAGCGCGCCCGCTACTTCGCCGAGCATTGGCCGGGGCGCGTGATGGCCTGGGAGATCCTCCAGGAAGCCCACAGCGGCGCCGACTTCGCGCAGTCCGGCTACAACCCGAGCGCCAAGGCGGCGTTCCGCGAGCGGCTGCGGAAGGGCTACGGCGACGTCGGCGCGCTGAACCGGGCGTGGGGCACGGACTACGTGAGCTTCGGCGCCATCGAGCCGCCGGCCACCGGCGCGGGCCTCCCCAGCCCGCTCAACTACGAGTTCCAGCGCTTCCGGCAGGAGGGTTACCGCGACTGGGTGGCCGCCTACCGCGCCGCCGTCAAGGCCGAGCTGCCCGACGTGCCGCTGGTCAACCGCATCGTCGACATCGTGCCCTATCCCACCGACCACACCTGGAGCTTCGACTGGCCGGCGCTCTACCCGCTGTTCGACTACTTCGAGTTCCACACCTCGATGGGCGAGCGGAGCCGGCTGAGCGACCGGCTGATGACCAGCCTGCGGCGCGCGCTGGGCGGCGAGTCGGGGGTCATGGAGTGGGGCTTGGGCAGCTCGGGCGAGCTGTTCGACGAGGTCGGCGCGCGGCGCGCCACGGAGGCCGAGTTCTTCCGCTTCGCGGCCGGCGGGCGGACGCTGTTCAACGTCTGGTACGGCACCGGCCCCGGCTGGGCCGATTGCGCCAACTGGACCGACCCGCGCTGGGGCCACACCACGCTGCGCTACAGCGCCGCGTCGATCCCCGTGAGCATCGCCCGCCTGCGGAAGTACGAGCGCTGGCTGCTGGACCTGCCGCAGGTCGAGCCGCGTCTCAACATCCTCGAGTCCGACAGCTCCTTCCTCAACGCCGCGCCGCTCCACGGCCCGCGCTCGCGCCTGGTGCTCGCCGCGCAGACGTTCGAGGGCGGCGGGCTCGACTACGGCTTCCTCTGGGAAGACCTGATCCTGTCGCGCAAACAGCCTCTAGCCGGTTCCGACATGCTCGTGCTGCCCTGCGCCACCTGCCTGCCGGAGCCGCTCCAGGACCAGCTCCAGCGCTGGGTTGAGGCGGGCGGCAGGCTGATCGCGATCGCGCCCCCGGGGCTCTACGACCCGTGGGGCAGACCGTCGGGCAAGCTGCTGGCGGCGGCGTTCAGGGGCGTTACCTGGTCCGCGCCGCGGCCGGGCGAGTGGGAGGCCAAGGGCGCCACGGCCGCCGCCGCGCCCGATCCGGTGCTCGGCGGCCTCTACCGCGCGAAGCTGGGTAAGGGCGAGCTGCTAGTGTACGGCAAGGTGGACAGCAACGCCCGCCCGTCGCCCTCGCCGGCACTCCTCGACCTGGTGCGCAGCCTGCGTCCGAGACAACCGTTCCGCGCGGCGGACAACCGCCTGGAGCTGTCGCTCCGGCAGGACCCGCGTGGCAATCGGTGGGTGCTGACGGCGCTGAACGGCAACCTGTCCGGCACCGCGGAGGACGAAGTGTACCTGACGCTGCCGGTGCGCCGGGCGGTGGACGTGGAGCTCGGCCTCGACCTGCCGCTGCGTCGCGACGGCGCGGAGAAGGTGCTGCCGCTGGCGCTCGGGCCGGGCGAGGGGGTGGTGATCGAGCTGCGGCGGTGGTCCAGGCCGTGAGTGGGAAGATCATGTTGAGCGTCATCAGGTAACCCGTCATTGCGAGGAGGTCCGACGACGAAGCAATCTCGTGCGCCAAGGCGC
>JACPDV010000042.1 GCA_016183835.1 Armatimonadota bacterium | reverse complement strand
TCATGGGCCACGACCGTGTCCAGCTCGCGGCCGTCGACATAGACCGGCCCTGACCAGGCCGGCAGCCCGTCCACGTCGCTCAGGAAGCGGAGCAGGTCGGCTTCCTTGCGCGCCAGGCGCCGGCCCAGCCACGCCGCGGGGAGGAACAGCAACGGCTGTCGCCGGCCGAACTTGCAGGCCACCTGGTGCCCATCGTCGTCGGCGTAACGCGCCGTGGCCGCCCACGAGTCGTGCTTCAGGACTTCCACCTGCCGATAGGTCCGTCCGCTGATGGTGACGACTTCCGGCGGTTCGCGCCGCCCGAGGGCGCGGAAGAGCGACGGCCTGGCTCTGAGCCTCATACCCATCCTCTCACTATGGCGCCTGACGAGCGGGCACGGCCGACGTCGGGCTCATCCCCGCCGCCGCCCGCACCTTCGCCATGCCCCAACACCACCAAGCGCATTGCTCTCCGTTTCCGGGATCACCAGCATACCATGTCCCGTCCCGCCAGCTTGCTGCCTCCATGTAGATCGGCCCCCTGTTCATCGCCGCCACGAGGTCCAGCAGCTCCCCGATCCGTGCCCATTCGTGCTCGCGCAGGCAGTAGACCAGCTCCCACCCCACCCCTTTGCCGATCACCGTCGCCTCCAGGGCGCGCGCCGGCCACCAGTCCGTCGCCAACGCCTTCACGCCCGCGGCGTCAAACATCGCTCGCCGCCGGTAGGCCGCCACCGTGTTGCGCAAGACCGTCTCGTCGGCTCCCTCCCATTGCGCCGCGACCGGCGCCAGGTTGAGCCAGCCGAGCCCGGGGAACGGCGTGCCCGCGCCACCGTCCGGGAGACGCATCTCCAGGTAGCAAGTCCCGCCGTCCAGCTCCCGGGTCAGTCGCTCGCGCACCGCCTGCTGGAGACTGTTCAGCCGGACCCGCCAGCGCTCCGTCGCCGCCTGATCACCACGCCGCTCCGCCAGCCGCGCCATATCCGTCAGCGCCGCCGCCACAAACGACTGCGTGAGGATGTCGTACGTGTCCCAGAACCGCCCGTCGCGCGAGTGCTCCAGCGAGACATTGCGCACCAGCCCCACGTCCGCGAGACCGATCGGCTGGCGGTGGAACGGCGCCAGGTAAGGCCAGTCGCTCGTCCGGTCCATCAGCTTGGCGACGGATGGGTACCACGCCGCCTCGAACTGCGTCGGCCCGCGGCGCAGCGCCAGGCGGGCGAAGGCCATCAGGATGTGAGCCTGCCCGTCGATCTCGTCTCGAGCGGAGTACACCGGCGTGGTGCGGCGCACTTCGTGGCGCAGGCCGCCGGTACCGAGCGCGAAGGCGGCGACGTGGCCGGGATTGGCGAACCAGTCGGCCTGGATCTGCGTGTCGCGCCCGTGGCCGCCGCCGAAGGGGCGCTCCGTCGCGGTGTCCACGCCCCACCAGGCCGGCACGCCCGTGCCGTGGTGTGACGCCCGCAACACGTACTGCCGCCCGGCCACCAGCGGCGGCGGGTGGAAGACGAACCGCACCCAACCGCCGCCGGGCGGGATCCGCGCCGTCTCCACCTCGCTGTGGGCAAGGCTCGGCCCGGTGAGCGTCTCGGCCAGCTCGAGTCGCAGAGGCCCGGCGCACTTGTCCGCCGTCAGCCAGATCTCCGCCGCGCGGAGTGGCGCCGGCGGCGCCGAGAACTCCTGCGCCCCGCCGAACCGCTCCGGCTGGTCGAGGCGGTAGAGCGCCGTGGTGTGGCGCGTGAAGCCGATGTCGCCCGGCCCGAGCTGCGGCTCGTCTGAGACGCTGGTGCGGCCCACCACGTGCGGGATGCGCTCCATCCCGTTGTCCTGCGTCGCGCGGAGCACGAAGCCCAACAGCTGCTCGGAGCGGTCCAGCTCGCCGGTCAGGAGGAACAGACTGACCAGTCCGCCGACCGTCCGCGGGAACATGCCCTGATAGGCGCCGGTGAGCGACTCCTCAAAGTAGCCGTCGGGCTCCACCCGCTCGAGCAGACTGCGGTAAGTCCGGCCATAGAGTCCCTTGTGGAACGGCGACTCGAGCTTCGGCTTCAGCTCACCGAGGTCTGCCGCCGCCAGCCACAGCGCCGCACAGGTTGCACCTATCAACGCCATGCCGCCTCCCTATGCACCCATCCCGGTCCCCGCCTCGGCCGCAACGCGGGCTCAACGCCGACTCTCCTCGCGTCGCGATGGGCGGGGCAAGCCCCGCCCCGACGCCCAACCGGACGATTGCCCCGGCACGCTGCCTAGCCCCGCCGCCGCCACAGGTAGCCCACCACCGACCAGAGCCCGGCAAAGCGGTAGCTCGGGTCGATGTACTTCTCGATCACGTAGAACAGGAAGTAGTAGAGGCGGCAGAAGCAGATCACCGCCACCGCCAGCAAGAAGCCTGTGCGGACCGTAAGGCTCTCGACGAGGATCCCGGCGGAGGCGAGCAGGCCGGCCGTCAGCAGGAGCGCGGCCTTCAGGTACATCAAGCGCGGATCGTGGAGATCGCCCAACATGGCCGGTTCACCCTGCTTGGTTTGTACCCATCCGCGGCGCCGCCATGCGCTCGGCGATGGTCCGCCCCAGCCGCATGAACGGCACCTCGATGTAGCGGTAGGAGAGCCAGCTCACGGGCGGCACGAGGAGCACCGCCAGCCCTGCGAGCTGCCAGTCGCTGATGCGGTTGCGCAGCGAGTGGCCGACCGCCAGGATCACCACCACGTGCCACAGGTACAGGCTGTACGAGACTTGCCCGAGGAAGACCAGCGGCCGCCGCCTCAGGAACGCCCCGAGCCGCGGCGACGACTGGGCCAGGATGATGATGATCGCGCTGCCGATCACCAGCATCCACTCGTTGACCCACCACGGGTGCAGCCACCCCACGTGCGGGAAGTACCAGTGCGGATAGGTGTACGCCAGCCAGGCCGCGGCCAGGAGCTCGATCTTCACCCGGCGGCTCAGCCGCGACCAGCTCGCCACCAATTGGTCCCGCCGCAGCGCCAGCAGGATGCCGACGATAAACATGCCGGTGTAGTAGACCGTGGGGCACGCCAGGTCGAACGGCTGCCCGCCGTGGAGCTGATTCCACGTGTCCTCGCCCAGCGACAGGGCGACCGCCAGGACGAGGATCCGCCACGCCGGCCAGGCGGTGATCACCGCCATGATCAGGGGCAGCGCGAGGGACATGCGCATCTCGACCACGAGCGACCAGATGGTGGGGACGTAGAGGTTGCGCTCCTGCGGGACGGACATCCCGACGTGCTCCAGCACGTCGGTCGCGCTCGGCGGTGCCTGCCAGAAGAGGTTGAACGCGGCGGGCCGCCCCGGCACCGCGCCGTGGTAGAGCGCGCTCGCGCCGAGGAAGCCGACCACCACCGCCGCCAGGTAGGCCGGGTAGATGCGCAGGACCCGGCGCACCAGGAACGGCGCCACCTGCCCCGGCCGGCGGAGGTAGGAGAGCGCCAGGACGAAGCCGCTGAGGACGAAGAAGAACCGCACGGCTTCGGTGCCGGTGACGGCGGCGGCCAACGGGGTGGTGCGGATCAGCCGGACGAGCCACGTGTGCTCGTAGCCCCCCAGGATGGTCTGGAGGATGTGCCCCAGAAAGACACTCAAGGCGGCCAGGCCCCGCAGCGCGTCGAGCTCGCCGATCCGGGGGGCAGCCGGCCGCTCAGGCTGCTGCATGGCGCGCAGTGTAGCCTTCGCGGCCGGCGGCGTCAAAGGCGGCGGCGGGCGTCAGAGCCGCAGGAAGAACACCATCGGCTCGTCGGTACGGGCGCTGACCACGCCCAGACCGCCGTTCGCGGCGACGCCGGTGATCCCGGCCAACGTGCTCTCGTTGTTCACCATCAGGACCCCGGGGTGCCCGTCCTTGCCGAT
>JACPDV010000400.1 GCA_016183835.1 Armatimonadota bacterium | reverse complement strand
CGCCTCCTGGTCGGGGAAGGCGTCGAGCTCGCCCTCGGTCAGGACCGCGCCTGGCAGGATGCAGTTGGCCCGGATGCCGTGCTTGCCCAGGTCCCTCGCCAGGCCGCGGGTCAGGCCGATGATCCCCGCCTTCGTCGCCACGTAGTGCACCCGCTCCGCCTGCACGATGCTGACGTTGATGCTGCTCACCGTGATGATTTTGCCGTACCCGGCGGCGATCATGGAGGGCGTCGCGGCGTGCACCGTGTTGAAGATGCCCGTCAGGTTGACGGCGAGCATCTGGTCCCAGTCCGCCGAGGTCATCCGCTCGAACGGCACCTTGGGGTAGATGCCGGCGTTGGCCACCACCACGTCGAGCCGGCCAAAGCGCTCGAGCGTGGCCTGCACGGCGGCGGCGCTCTCCTCGCGCGAGGTGACATCCAGCCGGGTGTAGGCGGCCTCGCCGGCCTGCTGAGCCGCGGCGAGGATGTGCGGCGGTGAGCCGGCGGGCTGCCGGCCGGTGAGCATCACCCTGGCGCCGCGCCGGGCGAAGCCGAGCGCCACGCCGCGGCCGATCCCGCGCGCCGCGCCGGTCACCAACGCCACCCGCCCGTCCAGGCGCAGCGAATCCATGGCCGCCCTCTCGTCAGTCGGGGAAGAAGATCCGCTCGGCCGTGCCGCGGAGGAGCAGGTCGCGCTCGCGGGGCTCGAGCCCGAGGTGGTCGCGGACGAGCGAGATGGAGTCTTCGTAGCTCTCGCTGCTGACCTGGAAGGGGCAGTCGCTGGCCCACATCAGCCGGCGCGCGCCGTAGGCGGTCAGCATCTCGCGGATCAGCGGGATCAGGTCGTCGTGGGGTGGGCTCTTCTGGCCCAGCGCGTAGAAGGCGGAGACCTTGACGTTTACGTTCGGGAACTCAGCCATCCCCGCCAGCGCGGCCACGTCCTCGTCACGGACCACCCCGTCGATGCCGATCCGGCAGAGGTGGTCGATCACCACGGTGGTGTTCGGCCAGGCGTCGCACATGCGGCGCAGCGAGGGCAGCGCCCGGGGCTCGATCAACGGGCAGACGGCCATGCCCTCACCGGCGCAGACCTCGAACATGGTCCGGAACCCGGGCGCCTCGGTCCACGCCTCGACCGGCGCCTTCTCCACGCCCACTCTGAACCCGCGGACGCCTTTGTCCTTCAGCGAGCGCATCGTGTTGCCCAGTGCCGCGCCGTCCATCTTGACCACGGCCACGCCGCCGAAGACGCCCGGGTACTCCTGGATGGTGTCGGTCATGTAGCTGTTGTCAAAGCCGTAGTAGCTCATCTGGATCAGCACGATCCGGTCCACCTCGCTCGGGTGGCAGTGGCGGATCAGCGCCTCGGGCGGGAAGGTGGGCGGGGCCATCTGCTCCCGGCTCCACCCCGGCCCGAGCGGGTAACCCAGGATGTCGTCGGTCCAGACGTGTACGTGCGCGTCGATCCACCCCATCGAGCTGCTCCTCGTCGTCTCGCGGCGTTCCTGCCGGCGCCGCCGTGTCCTGCTACCGGGCGCCCGGATATGCCTCGCCTGCCAGTTCGTCCAAGAACTTCTCGGCCGCCAGCGCCGCGGCACAGCCGGTGCCCGCGGCGGTGACCGCCTGCTGCCAGACATGGTCCTGCACGTCGCCCGCGGCGAAGACCCCGGGCACATTGGTGCGCTGGCGGCTGTCCGTCACCACGTAGCCGCCCTGATCCAGCTCGACCTGGCCATCGAAGATCTGCGTGTTGGGCACGTGCCCGATGGCCAGGAAGAACCCCGTGACCGGCAGCTCCGAGGCCTCGCCGTTCTCGACGTTCTTCAGCCGCAGCCCGGTCAGCCCGCTCTCGCGGTCGCCCAGGCACTCGGTTACCACGCTGTTCCACACCGGCTCGATCTTGGCGTTGTCCATCACCCGCTTGGCCATGATGTCACTGGCCCGGAGCCGGTCGCGGCGGTGGACCAGGTACACTTTCGAGGCGAAGCGGGTGAGGAAGGTGGCTTCCTCCGCCGCGGTGTCGCCGCCGCCCACCACCGCGATCTCCTGCTCCCGGAAGAACGCGCCGTCGCAGGTGGCGCAGGCGGTGACGCCCTTGCCCCACAACTCCGTCTCGCCGGGCACGTCGAGCTTGCGCGGCGCGGAGCCGGTGCAGATGATCACCGATTTGGCGGCGTACTCGCCCTTGCGGGTGATGATGCGCAGCGGCCGGCCGGAGAAGTCCACGCCCGTGACGCGCTCGATCTTGACCTCGGTGCCGAAGCGGCGGGCCTGCTTCTCGAACCGGCCGGTCAGCTCGGGACCCAGGATGCCCTCGGGGAAGCCGGGGTAGTTCTCCACCTCGGTGGTCAGGGCGAGCTGCCCGCCCAGCTCGTCGCCAGTGAAGAGGAGCGGATTGAGGTTGGCCCGCGCGGTGTAGATGGCGGCGGTCCAGCCGGCGCAGCCGGCGCCGAGGATGATGATCTCGCGGACGTCGTCCATCGAGGACTCCTTGAGCGCCTGATGGTAGTGGCAGGGACGCTGACCGTCAACGGGCGTTGGTGCCTGGTGCTCATGCAGAGACTGTGCGGTGTGATGAAGTGAGGAGACCTCATTGCGAGGCGGGAAGCGACGAAGCAATCGCGTGCACCCAGCGCCTACCGCCTGATCGCGCCGGCCTCCAGGTGGTTGGTGGACGGGATTGCTTCGTCGCTTCGCTCCTCGCAATGACGGTGCGTTGTACTCCATGCGGCTGGGTGAAGCGCAGCAGGATGCGATGCGCGCCACCTCCCGACTTCACCAGCCCACCAACTCGGCGGATGCCTGCCCAGCCTCAACCGTGAGGACCGCGCAGGTGCGTTGCGGCGCGCCGCGCGGGTCGGTGGGGGAGCCGGGGTTGATCAGGAGCGCCTTCCCGCGCTGCTCGATCAGCGGCCGGTGGCTGTGGCCGAAGATCACCACGTCGGCGTGCGGGAACCAGCTCATCGCCCGCTCCGCCGTGGTCCTGCCACGCCCGACGTGGCCGTGAGCCACGCCAATCCAAACGCCCTCCACCTGGAGCGAGAGGTCCGTCGGCACCGCCTTGAGCAGCACCGAGGTGGCGTCGATGTTGCCGCCCACCGCCCGCACTTCGGCCAGCTTGCCCAGCTCGCCGAGCAGGCTCAGGTCGCCGATGTCGCCCGCATGGAGGATCAGTGCCACGCTCTCGAACGCCTGCAGCAGCTCCGGGGGCAGTGCGCGGCCGTGGGTGTCCGACAGCAGGCCGATGCGCATGTCAGCGATGCTCCTCGCTCAGCCGCCGCTCGATGAGCGCGCCAAGCGCCGGGGAGAAGTGCTCCGTGTCGGTGCACAAGCTGGTCAGCGCGCTGCGATCCAGGGCGGCGAAGGGCGGCAGCGATGCCGCGTTCCCGCTGCCCACGTCGAGCTCGTAACGGTCGTACACCAGCCTCGCCAACGCCGCCGTCCCGGCCTCTTGGTCGTCGTCGCGCACGGCGTACCACTGCCACTTCTGGATCAGCAGCCCGTGCACCACGTTGATGACCTCCTTCTGGTCGCCCTGCGCGAGCTGCGCGATGCTCTTCAGCGCGTACGCTTCGAACGGCAGGCGGTACTCGGGCTTCTCCGGGTGCTTCCGCGCGAGGTCGGCGTACCGCTTCCGTGCCTCGGTCTCGCGATGGAAGACGTAGAGGGCGGCGATCGCATCCTGCTCGAACGTCTGGTACGACTCCTTGAGGCTCTCGTCCTTGGGGAACGCCGCCAGGGCCCTGGCGTACTCCTGCTCCACCCGCGGGATCAGGTTGAGGTCGGGCGTGGGGAAGATCAGGGCACTCCCCGGAACGTACACCAGCCGCCCGCTCTGGAAGGCGCTCCACAGGGTCTGGTAGAGGAGCCGCTCGACGTTCAGCGCGCGCTTCGGGTCGCGCTCCTTGTCCTTGGCGAGCAGTGCCCAGTAGATCGCGTGGGGTTGGGCGGCGCGCCAGTCGAACGGGCCGTAGCCGGCGTCCACGCGGGCCATCCGCGCGGGGTCCATCCGCCAGTGCTGGGTGAGGCGCTGACGCCGGGCGAACAGCAGGATGCGCCCGAGCGCCTGCGTGTGTGTCGCCTCGGCGAGGAGGGCCGCGACGGGCGCAGGCGGCTGCGCGCCGGGACGGGTCAGCCGGTAGGCATCCTCGAGCAAGTCGACGTTGAGCCGGCGGGCGGCCTCGAGCAGGGCGGCCACTTGCGGGTCGGCGCAGAGGGCCGTCTCCTCCGGCGCCTGCGCCAGTGCGGCGAAGTCGGGCCGCGCGCCGCCCAGGATCCAGCTCCACTCGTCCGCCCAGTAGCGCTTGTAGTCGTAGTGCGAGCGGTCCAGGTTGTCGGCGATCTTGCCGGTGAGGATGAAGGCGATGGAGCGGCAGACCTCGGCGTCGTCGGGATTGGTCCGCAAGCCGTCCTCCACCAGCAGCCGCAGGCCCTGCTCGATCCAGCGCCAGCGGTCGGGCGACGCGCTGAACTGCACGCTGATGTTGTAGGCCATGTTCCAGGCCTGGAAGTCGTACATCCGGCCGAGGTGCGGTTCCAGGGCCGAGACCCAGCGGGCGGTCTCGGCCATCTCGAAGTAGCGGCCCTGGTCCTGCTGCTCTGAGGCGCGGAGCCAGAGGAAGTCCACGATCAGGCCGTTCATGCCGCCCAGGGCCACGGTGGCCAGCGCCACGCCGGGCGGCACGGCGCCACCGGGATGGTCGCGGCGCACCGTCTCCGGCCGCAGGTACCCGGCGGCGACGAGGAGCACGAGGCCCAGTACCAGGAGTCGCGCCCTCATGCCTCGACTCCCATCGCCGGCTCGCGGCTCGACCAGAGGAGCATCCCCGCGCCGGCCACCAAACCGATCTGCACCACGCCCACCACGAGCAGCGCCTCACCCACCCGGCCCAGGGCGAGGCCGTGGGCCAGGTCGTTCACCGGCCAGTAGCGGTGCAGCGCCAGGGTGAGCCAGACGCCGGCCTTGACGCCGGTCTGCAGCAGCAGGTGCGTGGAGCCGAGCGCCTTCAGGGCGTCGAGGCGAGAGGCCATCAGCGAGCCGTGGAGCGCCACCGCCAGGTAGGCCAGCCCGGCGAAGGAGGCCACCGGGAACGACAGCGCGCCGCCCAGCGCCACGCCGACCGCCGCGAGGAACGCCAGTTGCAGCCAGAGCAGGAGCAGCGCGCGGAGGTAGTTGCCCGCGAACCCGCCCACCTGGTAGAGCACGGTGGGCCCGTCGCCCACGGGGAAGACGAGCGTCTCGCCGGAGCGGTTGTCGAACGTCACTGTCAGCGTGCCGTCCGCCGCCACCAGCTTGTCCGACACCGCCACGCCCTCGAACTCGTCGGGCCGGTAGCGGCCCTCCAGGCTCTGCGAGCCGAACCGCCAGACGCCGGCCGCCCCGCCTGCGCCGAGCGCGCCGCCGGCGCGGAAGCGGAAGCGCAGCGACAGGCTGCCGTAGCCGCCCGGCCGGATGCCGCGGAACCGCCACTCCTTCGACTGGCCCGGCGGCACGCTCTGCCAGGCCGAGAGCACGTCGTGCAGCGCGCTCTCGCGCACGGTGGCGCGGTCCACCCCGGCCCCGGCCAGGCCGCGCTTGGCGAGCGCCGCCACGGCCTGCGCGTCGAAGTCCGGCGTCTCGGCCCGTACGGCGTGGCGCGCGGTCAGCACGGTGCTCCAGGCCTCCCGGGAGTCGTAGGCGCGCACCGTCTGGAGCCAGACTCCGGCGCCCACGGCGGCCACGAGCACGGCGTCGAGGAGCATCACGCCGAGCGCCTTGCCGAGCCAGAACTGCCAGCGCGGGAGCGGTTTGGTGGCGAGCAGATCGATCCGCCCGGCGGCCACCTCGCCGGCGATGGCCTCGGCGCCGAGCCACACGGTGGCGATGCAGAGGAGCGACTGGCTCAGGCCGAGGGTGTAGGTGAGCAGGAGCCGCAGGCGGCCGACCAGCGTGCCGTCGTCGCGCAGGCCGGCGGGGACCACGCAGACCACCACCGCCAGGAGCGCCAGGATCGCCCAGAAGACGCGCAGCCGGAATGCGGCGCGAAAGGTCAGCCCGGCGATGGCCGCGAGCCTACGCATGGTCGGCATCCGCCTCATCCGGCGCCAGGCCGAACCGCTCGGCGAGCGACTGGTCGGCGGCGGAGAGGTCCTCGGTGACGGGCGCAGGACTCGGGTCGGCGGCTGGGAGGAGAGCGTCGAGCCCGGCTTCTCCGGCCAGGAAGGGCGCCACCTCGCCCTCGGCCGGCCCCGCTTCGTCGGCACGGGCCTGCTCGATCACCTCGACGAAGAAGCTCTCCAGCGAGCGGCTGGGCACGTCCACGTCCACCTGCCCGTCGGCCGCCTCGCTCCGCACGGCCGCCAGGACCCGCCCGAGCGCGGGCGGGTCGAGCGCCGGGAGCGTGATCCGCAGGCTGTCGGGCCGGGCGAGCAGCTCCTTCAGCCCGCCGCAGGCCAGGCTGCGGCCGGCGTAGAGGATCTGCACCCGGTCGCAGACGTCCTCCACCTCGGCCAGAAGGTGGCTGCAGAGGAGGATGGTCTTGCCCCGCCGGGCGAGGGTGTGGAGGAGGTGCTTCACCTCGCGGATGCCGAGCGGTTCGAGACCGGAGGTGGGCTCG
>JACPDV010000388.1 GCA_016183835.1 Armatimonadota bacterium | reverse complement strand
GTCGGCGGACGGCAGACTGACCCTCGGCGCTGGGTTCCAAGGCGCCTACAACACCTACTACCGGCTCGACCGCCACGTCGTGCAGTTCTACGTTCGCTCCGCGGACGTGGCGCCGGAGCTGACCCGGACCGCCCTGCCCCGGGCCGACGACCTGGCCGGGGCCTACCTGTTCGACCTGGACGGCCAAGTCCTCGCCGCGGTGCGCGGCGTTTGGCGCCTCGCCGGGGACCTGACAACGTGGCACGGCGAGCCGGCGGCGCTCACCGGCCGGCTGCGCCTCGGCGGCGGCGTGCTCCTGTTCGACAGCAACAGCGCCAGCTACGAAGGACAGCCCACCCTCACCAAGCCCGCGGAAGGCAGCTACGTCCGGCTCTATTACGCTCAGGGGCGCTGGTTCTGGTACCACGTCCACCAGGGCCAAGGGTCCGGGTACCGCCCGTACCAGTCCGACGCCGACGGATACAGTCGGCTGTATGCCTGTCGCTGGAAGCCGGGCGACGGGCCCGCCGACATCGCGAAGGCCACCGTCCAGACGCTCAAAGTGGTTGGCGAGGTGCCGTTCGCCTGGGGGCAGTTGGGTGGCGAGGTGCTGACCTGCTCCAACATCGGCGGCCTCTACGCGTTCGACGGCCGGGCGTGGCGCACGCTGCGGGAGCCCGACCTGAAGCAGAGCTACCAGGTCTACGCGATGCTCAACCACGACGACCGGCTCTTGATGGGGCAGTACCCCAGCGGCCGTCTGTTCGAGTACGACGGCCGCGACGTGCGTGAGCTGCCGGCCTCGCCGCCGGTCATGCCCGGCGTCTCGGGCTCCGTGCGCGAGGCGCAGACCTGCGCCATCTACGGTGGCCGCCTGTTCGTCGGCGTCTGGCCGTGGGGTGAGCTGTGGTGCTCCGACGACGGCCGCGCGCCGTGGCGCCTGGCCGCCAGGCTGTTCGACCACCCGGATCCGACTGACCAGACGAACCACCCCTACGAGAACGAGTGCAAGGCGTTGGGGATCGTGCAGAACCAGTGGGGCCAGCGGGTGACCAGCCTCGTCCCGTGGGGTGACAGCCTGATCGCTTCCACCTCCGCCAAGGCGCCGTGCGACTGGGAGCCGCGGTTCGAGTTCCTCGGCGGCGAGAAGTGGAAAGCCTACGGCACGATCTACCGGCTGACCATCCCGGGCAGCCTGAGCGTCCCGGTGGCCTGGACAGCCGGGCCGACCGAGCTGCGGCTCAGCATCCGGGGCGATGAGATGAGGATCGAGCAGGATGGCCGGCTCCTCGGCGCCGCGAAGCTGCCCGAGGCCCTCCTCGCCCGCCTGCGAGGAGCCGAGTACCAACCGGTGCAGTGGGGGCGTGGCGTGTTCGGCCGGTACGGCGGCGAGAGCCTCGACGGCACGGTGGAGTGAGCCACCGGTATTGCGGGAGCCGGCCGGAGCGGCTATCCTCCGTGGCGGAGACGTGCATGCCCCGGACCCCGCGCGACACTGCCATCGCCGCCCTCACCGGACAGCCGCCCGAGGGCCTCGTGCCCACCTTCGAGCTCGAGTTCCAGCTCACCGAGGAGTTCTTCGGCTGCCAGCACTACCGGGGCGAGCGCTTCGCCGGACTGTCCGCCGCCGAGCGCGACCGGCAGCTCGACGCGCTGGCCGAGGAGTACATCCGCATCTACGACGCCCTCGACTACTGCGTCCTGATGGAGACCCGCGCGCCCGACGACGAGGCCCGACTCGAGCTGATCCGCAAGATCCGCGCCCTCGCCGGCGACCGCTATCTGTTCGTCTGTCACGGCGACGCCACCTTTGCCATCCCGAACGGCAGCGGCATGGCCGACTTCGCGGTGGCGATGGTCGAGCGGCCCGACGAGCTGAGGGCCAGCGCCGACCGCATGGTCGACGCAGCCCTCGAGCGCGGACGCCGGCTGGTCGGCGAGGGCATGGACGGCTTCGCCCTCTGCTCCGACTACTGCTTCAACACCGGCCCCTTCCTCCGCCCCGAGCAGTTCCGCGAGTTCGTCACCCCTTACCTGGCCCGGCTCGTGCAGGGCTATCGCGAGCTGGGCGCGTATGTCATCAAGCACACCGACGGCAACATCATGCCGATCCTCGACGACCTGCTGATGGGCGAGCCGCACGCGCTGCACTCGCTCGATCCGCAGGGCAACGACGAGATGGACATCGCCAAGATCAAGGCCCGGGTGGGCGACCGCGTCTGCCTCATCGGCGGCGTGAACTGCGGCCTGCTGCAGACCGGCACCGACGAGGAGTGCCGCGACAACATCCTCTACACGCTCCGCTGTGGGATGCCCGGCGGGCGCTACATCCTGAGCACCAGCAACGTCGCCTTCAAGGGCATGCCGCCGTACCGCTACCAGATGCTCCTCGACCTCCGTCGCGAGTTCGGCGACTACGATCACCCGAAGTGGTAGGGACCCATGCGCATCACCGCCATCGACACCATCCCCGTCCGTGTGCCGCTCACCGAGCCGGTGAAGTGGTCCGGCGGCACCCGCACCGCCGCGCCCGGCGTGCTCGTCCGCATCCAGACCGACGAAGGACTGACCGGACTCGGCGAGTGCAACGGACCCACGCTCCCGGTGATCCGCACCGTGCTCGAGGAAGAGCTGAAGCCGCTCCTCCTCGGCGCCGACCCGCGCCGGATCGAGTTCCTGCTCCACAAGATGGACGAGCACATCGTCAACTACGACGAGATCGGCCGTTACGCGATCGCGGGAGTGGACCTGGCGCTCCATGACCTCCTCGCCAAGAGCCTCGGCTGCCGGGTCTGCGACCTGCTGGGCGGCGTCTATCGCGACCGCGTGATCTTCAACGGCTACATGTTCATCGACACGCCCGAGCGCAACGCCGCCACGGCCGCGGCGTTCGTGGGGCGGGGCGCGAGCACGCTGAAGATGAAGGTCGGCCGCGACCCGGACCTCGACGTGGAGCGGGTGCGCGCGGTGCGGCAGGCGGTGGGCGACGAGGTGCGGATCCGAGTGGACGCCAACATGGCCTGGTCGGAGGCCACGGCCATCACCGTCTTGCGCCGCATGGCCCCGCTGGGCATCGAGTTCTGCGAGCAGCCCCTGCCGTGGTATGACATCGAAGGCACGGCCCGCGTGCGGCAGGCGGCGGGCGTGCCCATCGCGGCGGACGAAGGGCTGACCGGGATCCGCTCGGCGCTGGCGCTGATCCAGGCGCGGGCGGTGGACGTGTTCGTCCTCTACGTCAGCGAGGCCGGCGGACTGTCGCATGCCCGCGACATCGTCCGGCTGGCCGACGCCGCCGGCGTGCAGTGCGTCCTGGGCACGTGGGCGGAGCTGGGCATCGGCACGGTGGCCGGGATGCACCTGGCGGCCGCGTCGCGCAACTTCCAGCTTGCCTGCGACACCCACTACCTCCTGCTCGAGGACGACATCCTCACCGAGCTGCTGCCGTTCGACGGTCACGTGGCGAAGCTGCCGGCGGAGCCGGGGCTCGGCGTGGCGCTGGACGAGGCGAAGGTGGATGCCTACGGCCGGTACGAGGCGCACGAGACGGTGTTCGGCGACGCCGACGACCCGCGATGGATCCCACGCATCGGGATGCTGCAGCCCATGCGGCCGCATGGATGAGGACATGGACCAGGCGGCCAGGCGGCAGACGGGGTGGTAGACTGAGGCACGGACCGGGGGCTGGCATGGGTACGGACGAGGCAGTTCTGCGCTGGATCAACGGGCACCATCACCCTGTGCTCGACGCAGTCCTGGTGCCGGTCTCCCTGCTCGGCGAGTTCGGCGCGCTGTGGATCCTCGTCTGCCTGGTGATGGTGGTGGCCGGACCGCCCGAGACGCGGCGCTACGCGCTGCTGGTGGGCGCCACCATGCTGGTGACCGACCGCCTGGTCCTGGGCTGGCTGGGCGAGCGCTACTTCGTTCAAAGGCCCTACCTGGCGCTGCCAGACGTGCGGCAGATCGGGTTCCGCTGGGAGACCAGTTCGTTTCCGTCGGGACATGCCTCGTGCGTCTGGATCGCGGCGATCCTGTTCGGGGCGCGCTACCGGCGCTGGCTGCCGTGGTTGGTGATGTTCGCACTGTTGACCTGCTACTCGCGGCCGTACGTGGGGATGCACTATCCGTCACATGTGCTCGCGGGGGCGCTGATCGGGATCGCGTCGGGGCTCGCGGGGCTCGGGGGCTGGACTTGGTGGCTGCGCAGAGCCGTGGCCATGAAGAGGTGACTGCGCAGCTTGGACGAAGCTATAGCGGCGTGCGCTGCGTACAGGCCCGCGCAACACCACGGCCAGGGCGCGGCCCAACGAAAACGCGCGTGGGAGAGGGAGGGCACACGGTGGCCACGGAGGCTGAT